>JBLIEH010000065.1:0-8680 GCA_047632875.1 Psychromonas sp.
AACGGCACTGAATCTACAACCATTGCGGCAAATGACCGAGGTTTAGCCTACGGGGATGGTCTGTTCTCAACCATCAAAGTTGAACAGGGCATTGTGCAGCTCTGGGATTATCACCTGCAAAGGTTACGGTTAGGGGCAGAAAAACTTTTCTTTCCTAAAATAGATTGGTCATTATTAGCTAATGAAGTGTACTGTTTAGCAAAGAGTGTTAGTGATCAGCCAGTTGCAGTGATTAAAGTTATCTTAACCCGCGGCTCCGGCGGGCGCGGTTATAGCATCAAAGGCTGCAATTCACCACAACGCATCTTATCTGTTCATCCTTACCCTGATTTTTATCAACAATGGCAAAGGGATGGATTAAAAGTCATCCAATGCAGGCATAATTTAGCGATTAATAGACAATTGGCGGGTCTAAAAACATTAAATCGTTTAGAGCAAGTATTAATAAAACATGAATTAGAAGCGAAAAATGCAATTGAGGGGATCGTTTGTGATAATGATGGAAACGTTATTGAAGCTTGCAGCGCAAATATTTTTATCAATTTAAACAATAAATGGGTGACACCAAAACTTGATGGTTGTGGTGTTGCCGGTGTTAAACGTCGACAAATTATGGAATTATCGGCCAAAGCAGGGCAGCCAATTAGAGAAATGAAGATTAGCATAAATGATTTATTAAATGCTCAAGCGGTCTGCTTAAGCAATGCATTAATGGGAATAGTACCTGTTATTCAATACCAATCCCATTGTTACCCCGGCTCCGGTTTGTTGCATATACAAAAATTACAA
The DNA here is from genome assembly GCA_047632875.1 of Psychromonas sp. GTDB lineage: Bacteria > Pseudomonadota > Gammaproteobacteria > Enterobacterales > Psychromonadaceae > Psychromonas. Next base: position 790 of record JBLIEH010000065.1, read on the forward strand.
TCACTGGTAGAAAAAGGAGAGGTGCTTAATGCCGACTAAAAAAATTATTTTTAGCCTGTTCTTTTTGATGTTTGTGGTTTTAGGCAGTGTTATTTGGGTACAGAAAAACTTAAACAGCTATTTAAACACGCCTCTGGTTGTGCAACCTACCTTATTCACCATTGATAATGGGAGTAATTTTCACCATTTAGGTAATAGCCTGTTAAGCACAGAAATTATCACGGATCTGACTTGGTGGAAGGTTCTAGGTAAACTGCATCCTGAGTTAACCAACATTAAATCAGGTACTTATCAGTTTGAGCAAGGCTTTAGCTTAAACGATATATTAACCACAATTAATCAAGGTATTGAGCATCAATTCATTATTACCCTTGTGGAAGGCAGTACGTTTCAGGAGTGGTTGCCGATATTAAATAACGCGCCTTTGATGAAACCCTTAAAGGAAACAGAACAACAAATATTATCGCGCCTGGGCAGCTCTCATGAAAAGTTGGAAGGTTTGTTGTTTCCTGAAACTTATCATTACAGCGCGGGCATGAGTGCCTTCCAGATAATCAACAAAGCTTACTTGCAGCAGCTGCAGATATTAGAAAAATTATGGGCGGAGCGGGATAAAGATCTGCCTTTAAAAACGCCCTATGAGGCACTTATTCTCGCATCGATAGTTGAGAAAGAAAGCGGCTTATCAGCTGATCGGGATAAAATTGCCTCAGTTTTTGTCAATCGAATGCGCATTGGTATGCGTTTACAAACCGATCCAACGGTTATTTACGGCATGGGGGATCGTTATGATGGACGCATTCGCAGTAAAGATCTGCGTGAGGAAACGCCTTATAACACTTACCGTATTAATGGTTTGCCGCCCACCCCGATCGCGATGCCAAGCGAAGCTGCTTTATATGCAACACTGCATCCGTCGACAACAAAATACTTATACTTCGTGAGCAAGGGGGATGGCACCTCTTATTTCTCTAAGAATCTTAGAGAGCATAATAATGCGGTGCAAAAATATATTTTAGGAAGATAACAACATGTCGGTTTCGAAAAATTCAGCTGCAGAAAAATTAGTGAGTAAATTTATCGTCATAGAAGGCCTAGAGGGAGCGGGGAAAAGTACGGCTGTCTCTTATATAAGCAAGTGGTTATCCGGGCAGAATATAGCGAGCGATGATGTTGTTTATACTCGCGAGCCGGGTGGCACCGCATTAGCTGAAAAAATGCGTGATATAGTGAAAATAGAAATCGCTGGCGAAAAATTAGATGATAAAGCGGAATTATTACTGATGTATGCCGCCCGTGTGCAGCTCGTTGAGCATATTATTAAACCGGCATTAGTTGCGGGAAAAGTCGTTGTAGGTGATCGTCATAACTATTCCTCCTTAGCTTATCAAGGTGGCGGGCGAGGGATTGATTTAGCGCTTATTGAAGTGATAAAAAAGGTCGCATTAGGCGACTTTAAGGCGGACTTAACACTCTATCTGGATATTGATCCCGCACTTGGTTTAACAAGAGCAAGAGGGCGTGGCGAGTTAGATCGCATTGAGCGGCAAGCGATTGATTTTTTTGATCGTACCCGGGAGGTTTTCCTTTCCTTAGTGGCTAAGGATAAAAATGCAATCTCGATTAATGCCAGTGAGTCTCCTGCCTTAGTTGAAAAAGCTATCTTTATGGCCTTAGATAAATGGTTAATGAGTCTTGCTTGATATGACCTTGGAAAATAGTAACGACACAGTCGTAACCCCCTGGTTAAAACCGGTATTTAAGCAATTAATAAACACTTTTCAGGCGGGTAGATTTGCCCATGGTTTATTATTTACGGGTTGTGCGGGCGTCGGGAAATTCGAACTTGGAAAGCACCTTGCCAAGTACCTTTTATGCTCCAACAAACAAGCATCGGCCTGTGGACAGTGCCATTCCTGTGCGCTTTTTGAGGCGCAAAATCATTTAGATTTTCATCTTTTACAAAATGAAGCCAATAAATCGATCGGGATTGAGCAGGTGAGAAACTTAATCTCTAAGCTTAATGAGCGTCCTCATTTAGGGGATAATAAAGTGGTTATTATTAATAATGCCAACTTATTAACCACGGCGGCAGCCAATGCATTGCTCAAAACCTTAGAAGAGCCGCAGGGTAACAGTTACCTGATTTTGCTTGCGCGCAGTCATCATCAGCTTATGCCAACCTTATTAAGCCGTGTTCAGCATACCTCTTTACATACGCCGGAAGATGTACAGTTGCTCGCTTGGTTAACTTCACAGGGTTTTAATATTCAGGATAAAGGTTTGCTGCGCCTCTATCAAAATAGTCCTTTTGCTTTATTAACACACTTGCAGAGTGTTCAGGCAGAAACCGGGGATGATCAACGCCGAGCTTGTGTCGAAGGTTTGTTTTATTTACTCAGTAATCCGGAAACCTTATTTACCTTTGGCGTGTTTCTAGCGGAACAAGCGGAACAACGTTTATTATTACTTTTTTATCTTTTACATGATTTGCACAAGTTAAAATTAGCCGATTGTATTGTGGGCCGTGAAACTGAGTTAGAAAGCGACGCTGTGTATGGATTCGCTTATCCGCAATTACAACTTTGGAAAAATCAGATAAGTTTAAAAAGTTTACGTTTTTTATGCGCTGAATTATTGCAGACTCGTGAGCTGTTAGTTGAGCATTCGGCATTAAAAAAAGAACTTTTGATTAATGCCCTGTTAATCAAAATAAAAAATGAATTTAAGTGATTTTAACTTTGTTGTTTAATCCTCAAAGCAGCTATTGATAGTGAGCAAGCAGTTGCTTTGTGCTTGACTCCTGCGTAAATAACTTGGCGTAACACCATCAACGGCTTTTACCGAATAAGTAAATTAAGGAATTAAAATGTTAGTAGATTCACACTGTCATCTGGATCGTTTAGATTACAAAAATAAGCATAAAGATTTATCTGACGTTGTTAATAAAGCCAAACGACAGGGTATAGACCACCTGTTAAGTGTCTGCGTGACCTTAAAAGATTACCCGGCAATGGCCGAGTTAATCGCGCCATTCAAAGAAATATTCAGCTCCTGTGGTATGCATCCGTTATATCAAGATGAAGCGGTGGATGAGGCGCTGTTACTTGAGTATGCACGTCATGAAAAAGTCGTTGCCATAGGCGAGATGGGCTTGGATTTTTTCTATTCGCCAGAAAATAAAGCCGAGCAGGAAGCTTCTTTTAGAAGCCAGATTCGCGTGGCAAAAATAGTTAACAAACCGATAATAGTGCATACCCGTGATGCGCGTGAAGCGACCTTGGAAATTTTGCGTAGCGAGGGAGCTGAGCAGGTTGGCGGTGTGCTGCATTGTTTTACGGAATCCTTAGAAATGGCCCAGGCGGCAATGGAAATGGGCTTTTATATTTCTGTTTCCGGGATTGTTACCTTTAAAAATGCCAAGGCGTTACAAGACGTGATTAAAGAAATTCCATTGGAGCGATTATTGGTTGAAACGGATGCTCCCTATTTAGCGCCTGTTCCGCATCGCGGGCAGGAAAATGAGCCCGCTTTTACGCTTGATGTCGCTGAATTTGTGGCCAAATTAAAAGGCGTGACCTTAGAAGAGTTAGCTGCAGTGACAACAGCCAACTTTTTCAGGTTGTTTGCGCATGCGCATAAATAAACCTTATTCACTAAGCGCGATAACAACGGCTTGATAAGGAAATAGTTTTATCTTATCAAGCTGCACCGGCTGATCGAGGTAATTATTTAATATCACCTCATCAATTTCACCCTGGTAACTTCTGATTAATGATTTATTAGTGAAATTAGCGATAATTAATAATTTTTGACCATGAGTGACACGCAAATAGGCGTACACCTCACTGTCATCTTTATCCAAAATTTGATATCGGCCGTAGGTGATTATCTCACCATACTCTGTTGATTTTCTTAATTCGATCAGTTTCCGATAGTAATGAAAGATAGAATTTTCATCCTGCCTTGCATCCTGTGCATTGACCACCTCTTGATTATTATTGAGCGCCAGCCAGGGGGTTCCCGTGGTAAAGCCCGCATTCGGGCTGTTATCCCATTGGATCGGCAAGCGAGCATGATCACGTGAAAAATAGTTAAGAAAATCGATCGCTTGTTGCGCTGTGCGACCACTGGCTAATATTTTCTGGTAATGAAATTTTGCCATCAGATCATTAAATTGGCTGATTTCGGTAAAGGTTTTATTGGTCATGCCAATCTCTTCACCTTGGTAGACATAAGGCGTACCGCTCATCATATGGGTGACGGTACCGAGCATTTTCGCACTGATAATGCGATATTTTTTACTATCACAGCCAAAGCGGGAAACCGTACGCGGTTGATCGTGGTTGCTCCAATACAAACTGTTCCAGCCTTTTTGATAAAGATCTGTTTGCCAGCGTGTCATGATTTCTTTATATTCAACAAGATCAAAGGGTTTGCGAACGGCATTATGCTCTTCTCTGTCGATACTCATGTGCTCAAAATGGAAAATCATGCTCACTTCATGTCGGTCCGGGTGTGAGTAGTAACGACCATCTAAGGTAGTGGTAAAGGGCGTTTCTGCGACAGTCATAACATCATAGTGGGACAAGACTTTTGCATCTATTTCACGCAGGTATTGATGACACAATAGGTTATTTGCCCAATGCTCCCAGCCCGCGACACCTTGATCAAATATGGTGGCATCGGGAAAATCCGAAGGTTTGCCAATCATATTGATCACATCCATGCGGAAGCCGCCAATGCCTTTTTTTAGCCAAAAATGTAAAACATCGTGTATTGCTCTCCGTACCTCTGGATTTGCCCAGTTTAAGTCGGGCTGTTTTTTACTGAACAGGTGTAAATAATATTGCTTGCTCGCAGGATCTAATTCCCAGGCTTTCGGGGTGAAAAAGGATTCCCAGTTGTTGGGTTCACTGCCATCAGGTTTGGGATCTTTCCAAATATACCAATCCCGTTTTGGATTATCCAAGCTGCTTTTTGATTCAACAAACCAAGGGTGTTCGTCGGAGGTATGATTGACCACCAGATCCATTAAAATCTTAATGTCACGTTTTTTAGCTTCGACAATCAGTAATTCCATGTCGGCCATGCTGCCGTATTCCGGGGCGATTTGATAATAATCGGAAATATCGTAGCCGTTATCATCCATCGGTGACTGGTTCACCGGGCTTAACCAAATAATATTAGCGCCCAATGCTTGGATATGATCCAACTTTTCGATAATACCTTGAATATCTCCCAGACCATCACCGCTGCTGTCATTAAAGCTGCGTGGATAAATTTGGTAGACCACGCAGTTATGCCACCATCTTTTTGTTATTGCGCCCTTCATACCTTTGTTCCTTATATTGATGCGTTATGGAATAAAATGATTGGAAAATAGTTTGGCTATTGTTATGCACTTTGATTAATGATTAAGTTAGTCAGGAGGGTAACCGATTCGCTCTTGCGGATCCCGAGACAGACCTGTGCGGCAATGTTGCCCTTTTCTTTTATAGGCTGGCCTACCGTGGTGATCCCCTGCTCAAGTGCGCTGCTTATACCATCAAAGCCGACAATCTGTAACTCCCCGGGCACTGCAATATTAAGCTCAGAGGCGACCTGTAAAGCGGCAATGGCAATTTTATCACTCATGCAGAGCAGTAAATTAATGGGCTCAGAGGCCGTTAATATGCCGCGAATAATCGTTTGGATCATACGTTCATCATAGGGCTCGATTTGCCAGATAGCATCATTTTCAATGCTAATATTGGCGTCTTTTAACGCCTCTTTATAGCCTTCTAATCGGCAGCGACTGATTGATTCTGTGGGTGAGAATAACTGCAGATCGACAATTGATTGAGAATCGCTGTTCGGCGTAAGGTGTAAGCCTAAAATAACCGGGTGAACCGTACTAACTTGGGCATGATCAATGGCGTATTTAGCGATCGAATAAGCAGCTTCATGGTTATTAATATTAATGGACGGATAGTTTTTATATTTAAAATCAACGGTGATAATGGGTTTATTTTGTAACTCAAGCCGGATTAATATTTTACTATTTTTCGGTTGCCCATAAACAATAAAAGCATCCGCCAGACTATCAATTTGATTAACCATATAACGTTCTGCATCCGAGGCGAGCAGCAGCATATTAACATGCTGTTTATCAAACACTTCGGCAACTGCGCTTAAAAATTGATTGGCCACCGGATTCATTAATGACTCAGAGAGGTCATCGGATAAGACAACTCCATAGACCCCGGTTTTACCCGTGCGCAGGCTTCTCGCGGCCATACTTGGCCCTAAATAACCTACTTCTTCACAATATTTTAATATTTTATTGCGCAGCGACTTTGACAGTTGATCCGGTTTATTAAAGGCATTAGAGATGGTCGCCGGAGAGACGCTTAGTTGCTGGGAAATATTTTTTAATGTGTGTTTTTGTGGCATTTTCATTTAGACGCCCCTTATATAAGTATCCATTCTAAATCGTTTTAGTAAATTGTTCATATAGTATTAATCTAAATTTACAAATTAAGTGATTGACATCACCAAGTTGGTGCGTAATTTGCGCTAAAAAGAGGCTTTGCGCACAATATTCATACAATCAAGGATATTTGTTAACATTTTTGTCTATTATTAACGCCTGATAGTTTCTATCTTAAATGATTTAGTGAACCTTCCTTTTTTGTTGAAAACGGAGTTAAATAAAGATGAAAAACAAGATACTCAATAGCGCCATTGCACTGGCAATCCTGACTTCTTCATCAGCTTTTGCAGCTGAATTGAAGTTCCAACCCGGCAAAGACAATACCTTTAACTGGGCGAGTTATGAAAAGTTTAAAAAGGACGTTGACTTAAAAGGACAAAAACTGACTATTAAAGGCCCATGGTTGGGCGCCGATAAAGATCTTGCTGAAAGTGTGATTGCTTATTTTGAAGCCGCTACCGGTGCAAACGTAGAGTATGCAGGCTCGGATTCTTTTGAACAACAAATCGTGATTGATGTTCAGGCTGGCAGTGCACCTAATATTGCCATTTTCCCGCAACCGGGCTTAGCGGCTGATCTTGCTTCTAAGGGATTTTTATCGCCTCTCAGTGCTGATACTGAAAAATGGGTGAAAGAAAATTATGCAGCCGGGTCATCATGGGTGGATCTTGGTACTTTTACCGATAAAAAAGGCAACAAAAATTTATTTGGCTTCTTCTATAAAGTTGATTTGAAATCCTTAGTTTGGTTTATCCCTGAAAATTTTGAAGATGCAGGCTATCAAGTACCACAAAGCATGGAAGAGTTAAAAACCTTAACCAAACAGATTGTTGCCGATGGCGGAACACCTTGGTGTATTGGTCTGGGAAGTGGCGCTGCAACAGGTTGGCCGGCAACGGATTGGGTTGAAGATTTAATGTTAAGAACGCAGTCACCTGAAGATTATGACCGCTGGGTCACTAATGATCTTAAATTTAACGATCCTAAAGTTGTCCAGGCCATTGAAGAATTTGGTTGGTTTGCAGGTAATGATAAATTCGTTGAGGGTGGTGCCCGCGCGGTAGCCACCTCAGATTTCCGTGAAAGTCCTCTTGGTCTATTTAGCTCACCGCCTAAATGTTATATGCACAGACAAGCCTCGTTTATCCCAAGTTTCTTCCCAGAGGGAACCAAACTCGGTGTTGACGCAGACTTCTTTTACTTCCCGGCTTATGCCTCTAAAGACCTGGGTAAACCCGTGTTAGGTGCGGGGACTATGTGGGGCATTACCGATGACTCAAAAGCAGCACAAGCCTTTATTGCCTTCCTGCAAACCCCTATCGCCCATGAAATTTGGATGGCGCAATCAGGTTTCTTAACGCCTTATATAGGGGTGAATATCGACGCCTATGGTAACGATACTCTGAAAAAACAGGG
>JBLIEH010000066.1:0-8656 GCA_047632875.1 Psychromonas sp.
GCTTCAATAAAACGGTTTGCTTTGCCGATGCCTGACAAACGCCATGCTTTGCGTAAATGAATATTCAATGATTGAGATTTAAATTGTGTTAAGACATAGATTTTCATTAAATCTGCATTAACAAAATTGTTCAGTGCGAAATCGACTAAACGATAATTTCCGCCAAAAGGTACCGCAGGTTTTGTTCTAGTTTGAGTTAAAGGAAAAAGGCGAGAGCCTTCCCCTCCTGCAAGAATCATTGCAAGAATTCCAGCCATAAATGTCTCCAGATAAAAGTAAGATGAACGTTATGCTGGCTGCATAACGGGCTAATTTTCCAAGGTTAATTCCATACATCTTTCATTATACCAATATCAACTCAGTTTTTTGTGATGCAACTCAACACTTTAAATTTATTGTTTTGTTGATCTATTGTTAAGTTAGAAAATGCTTTAAAAAGCAGCGCTTCATAGCTCAAAAATTTATTCGCTACGATAGATAGTTTCCCATTTGGCTTCAAGTGCTTGGTAGATTGATTTATAAAGGTTTCCGCTGCGGTATAATCGGTGTTTTTTCCTGAGTGGAAAGGCGGATTAGAAAGCAGTATATTATATTTGTCTTTTATTTCTGAAAATACATTTGAGGGAAAGACCTTGCCTTCTAGCTGATTGCTTTGCAGTGACAATTTTGCACTCGCTATAGCAAAGGCATTAATATCCACAAGATCAACGCTAAGATCCGGGTGCTTTTTTAAAATATAACAGGCAATAACACCCGCGCCACAGCCAAAATCAAGTACCGTGCCAGACATCTTCTCGGGTAAATTTTGTAATAATAACTCACTGCCTTTATCGAGTTCTCCATAGCTGAATACACCGGGTAGCGAACAGATCTGCAACTCAGTATTATTGATATTTAAATGATAAGTTTTTACCCATTGTGATTGGGTGAAGGTTTTGACCGATTGATCTAATTCAGCATGGAGAATACTGCAGTGTCGAGCTGAGTCAAGGGTATTTATTCTACTTGAATAGGCCGTTAATAATGAGTCTGCACTCTTGATACCGCATTTTTTTTCACCCACCAAAATAATACTCGCACCCGATTGTAAATGGGGAGTGAGATTCGCTAATAAGTACAAAGTTTCCTGCTTGGCTTTAGGTAAAAAGATCAGTAACAGGTCAAATTTCTTTTCACCCTGATAGTTATCGGTAAAGTGCATCTCTGATGCCTTTAATTTTCCTTTTAACGCACTATAATAACGATAATCACTAAAACAAAATGTAGATGAATTTGCTAATGCCTGTAACTGCAACGGATACTCATCATCAATGTTACCCGCAACGAGAATATTTTTGTTTATAAAAAGGGATTCATTGCGTTGCAAGACTCGGCTGGGATTTGAAAATGTGTGATTCGCAAGTGACATTGGGTTTTCCTGTTTTTAACTATACTCAATATTGGAGTCAGTTGATAAAGTTAATATTCGTTGGCGCGCACATTATATCGCTACGCGCATTATATTGTTATTTTTATACTTCTCACCAGTAGAATTATCTTTTTAATAATTAAGGGATTAAATGAAATTTACGGATAAATTTACATTTATAACCGCTGTGGTTGTTTTTGCCTGTGTTGCACCTATTGTGGTTGGCGGGTTAATGAGTCTAAATGCGTTAACACTGCGCTACCATCAGCTGCGCGTTGACAGTATTGTTAAGGTTATTGACTCTCAACTCGACAAGGAGGCCACAGTAAACCAGCTGCAGCAGTGGTTGCCTGATCTGCTTGATGCCAACGGTATTCTTGGTTTGCAAATTAAACGGGAAGGTAAGATTATTTTCAATAATAATCTTGAAAATCGCGATTTTTATCCGGATAGTGCATTTATAACCGACGAATACCAACTAAAAAAATCTCCGAATACTTACCTGATGCTGCAAACAAAACCACCCGACTTAGTGATGTTTTTTTCAGTAGTACCATTAATCGCTATCGGCAGTGCGATTTCACTTACCATTATGCTCTTGATTATCGCAATATTCCGGATCAAAAAACAGCTTGTCGGGGCAGAACTGCTGGAAAGAAGAGCGAAAGATTTATTACAAAATAATCCAACGGCACGATTTGGCCAATCAGGAGAGTGGCCATTAGCGGCGAGTAATGCGCTGGATCTTTTATCCGAGCAATTAGAGCAAAGTAGAGAGATTAGCAGTACTTTTGATCAATATATTCGCGGCCAAGCTTTTTTAGACAAAACAACAGGATTGGGCAACAGCCTGGCATTTGATAATTATCTAGATGTTGTCCTGCGGGATCGTAATGTCTTATCCAGTGCCTTATTAATGATTAAATTTAATGAATTAGAATCGATAGAGCATAAACTCGGCAGGACTGTTTGCGGCGACACGTTATTGCAGATAGCTGAATTATTAACCCACTTCGCCGCGCGTTACCATGACCATTTTATTGCCCGTATTGCCAACTCTAAGTTTGTGTTAATTATTCCGCAGATGACCTACCAGGAAACAGAAGTGCTTGCCAAGCAGCTGACTAAATCTCTTTTTCAATTATATCTGCCAAAACCCTTTTTAATTGATGATTTTTTCCATATCGGGGCAGTTAATTTTCATTATGGAACACAAAAAACATTGCTTCTCGATGATTTAAATCGTGCATTGATTGTTGCGACCCATCAAAAAGTAAGTGGCTGGTTTATGTCCGATGACGCGGACGATCACGTTACGTTCTACAAAGGCACAGTGCATTGGCGCTCCTTACTCGGCAATATATTGGCTAAAGACAGGTTGTTGCTTTATCGTCAAAGGATCGTCCAACGAGATGGTTTAACGGAACTTTATTCCGAGATTTGGCCGCGCATTAAAGATAATCAGCAACAGATTGTTAGCGCCGGGGTGTTCCTGCCGATGGCAGAAAAATGTGGCTTATATCAAAAATACGATCGCCAAATATTAGAGAAAACCCTAGCCTTAATGACAGCCAGGGGAGAAAAAGAAAAGCCGATTGCAGTGAACCTGGGAACGCAAATTATAACCGATAAAAGTACCCAAAAATGGTTGCTCTATGAACTCCTGCAGCTGCCACGAGCTTTGCGTCATCATTTAGTTGTCGAAATATCCGAAAGTCTATTACAGGCCAATTATGCCGAACTGCGCAGCGCATTAATTTCAATTCAAAAAATGGGCTGTCAAATTGCCGTTGATAATGTCGGGAAAAAGCTGGCTAATACTAAATATATTATCGATTTCAACCTCGATTATTTGAAACTCTATGCCGGATTGATACGTAATATTCACCTGCGCAAAACTAATCAGGTCGCCGTACAAAGTTTAGTCGCCAGTTGCTTAAATAGTCAGACTAAAATTATTGCAGTAGGGGTTGAAAGTGAGGAGGAGTGGCAATGCCTTATTAAACTGGGTATTTATGCAGGGCAAGGGGACTTTTTTTCACCCGCCGCGCCACTTTGTATGTATAAATTAGATTAATACTTAGCGGGACAGGTTTAAGTCAGATCTGAGTTGATGGTTTTTTTTGGTTTTTCTCTTTTAATCCTTCTAACCCCTGCAGACCGCCAGTGTGCAGGGCAACGATATGCTCGCCTCGCTTAAAATAGCCCTGTTCGATAAGTTTAAATAAACCATAAAACATCTTGCCAGTGTAAATAGGTTCAACGGGGATATCTGTTTGCAGGCTAAACTGCGTACAAAAATGCTTTAATTCAAGCGGTACCTTGGCATAACCCCCATGGTGAAACTCTGTTTGTAATTGCCAGTTATTATTGTTGTTGATCTTGGCCTGTTGCAATAGTGAGACTATTTCTTGATTAAGATATTGTGCATTTTTTAGCACTGCAATACCCGTTACCTTGGTGTTTAGTTGCGCTTGTGCAACGCCGGCAACCAGTCCTGCTAACGTACCGCCACTGCCCGTGGCCGTGATAATATGATCAACAGGGTGATTCGCTTGCTGTTGAATCTCCTGTAGCGCTTCTATTACCCCGGGGAGGGCAAATCGGTTGCTGCCGCCCTCGGGCACAATAAAAGCGTGCGGGTAGGCGCTTTGTAAAGCTTGCAGGTAATCAACCTCTGCTCTTTGTTTATATTCTTGGCGAGTCATAAATTGTAACTGCATTCCCCAGGCTTGGGCTTGTTTTAACGTTGGGTTATTTGCGTACCAACTCTCCCCACGGATGATGGCCGTGGTTTTGAAGCCAAAATGAAATCCTGCAGCAGCAAGCGCATGAACATGGTTTGAATAAGCACCGCCAAAACTAATAATATGATCAACTTGTTGCTTGCGTGCTTCCAATAAGTTGTACTTTAATTTGCGCCATTTATTCCCGGATATTGCCGGGTGTATCAGATCATCTCTTTTAACAAAAAGTGTTAACTGCCAAAAATCTAACAGTGGATGTTCAATTTTCTGCAAAGGGGAGGGGGCAATGATGTTTTGCATTTTTGTTTCAAGTTGCTGTAAGCCTGGATTTGCTTGGTCGTTTGATTGATCGTTTGCTTGCTGCAATATTTTCTTGCCTCAATAAATGGCTGTGTATTTTTGTCTTACGCGGAAGGTGATAAAAGGGCCCTATATAACAGATAGAGCGCCTATAATGCGCTCTATCTACTTATATGTTTATTTCACTTCCTGGCCAGATGCTTGTAAATCTGCATGGTATGAGGAGCGAACTAAGGGGCCGCAAGCCGCTTGATCAAATCCGAGGGCTTTGGCTTTTACGCCTAATTCATCAAATTCTGAGGGCGGAACATAACGCTGCACCGCTAAGTGGTCCAGGCTAGGTTGTAAGTATTGCCCTAGGGTTAACATATTAACATCATGCGCTCTAAGGTCAGTAAGTACTTGCTCTATCTCTTCATTTGTTTCACCGAGTCCCACCATTAAACCTGATTTTGTGGGAATATGCGGATGTTTCTCTTTGAATTTTTGGAGCAGTTTTAAAGACCATTTATAATCAGCGCCAGGTCGAACCTGCTTATATAAATGCGGTGCTGTTTCAAGGTTATGATTAAAGACATCGGGCAGATCCTGCTCAAAACAGGCTAAGGCTTGATCCATACGACCTTTAAAATCAGGCACTAAAATTTCGATTTTAATCTCTGGATTTAATAAGCGAATTTCACGAATACAATCGGCAAAATGTTGCGCTCCGCCATCACGAAGATCATCACGATCCACCGAGGTGATAACAACATATTTTAGTTTCATATCCTTAATGGTTTCAGCCAGTTTTTTAGGTTCGTTTGCATCGACGGCCAGCGGTTTACCATGACCCACATCGCAAAATGGACACCGGCGGGTACAAATATCACCCAAAATCATAAAGGTTGCGGTGCCGTGATTGAAACATTCATTGAGGTTTGGACATGAGGCTTCTTCACAAACTGAATGGAGGTTGTTTTTACGTAATGCTGCTTTTATTTCATTAACGCGTGTATTGTCAGAAGAAAGTTTTATTTTCATCCAAGCTGGTTTTTTTAACAGCGTCGATTTGTTCGAAGAGACAACTTTAATCGGAATATGAGAAAGTTTATCGGCGTCGCGTAGTTTTTTTCCTGCAGTTAATTGACTTGGTTTATTACTCATGGTGAAAACTCTCAATATGTGAATAGTTTAATTTTTGATTCATTTTTTCAATCAATAACGGTGCGAGTTGGTCAACTGAAAGTGTTAACCCCTCTGCCTTGCATTGGGTCATCTCCAGTCCTGCGTAACCACAGGGGTTAATTTGCAAAAAAGGGGATAAATCCATATCAACATTTAATGCCAATCCGTGGAAAGAGCAGCCTTTGCGAATTTTCAGTCCCAATGATGCTATTTTTTTGCCATCAACATAGACACCTGGCGCATCGGGTTTAGCCACTGCGATAACATTATAATCTGCTAATAAATTAATAATACTGTCTTCCATAATAGTGACTAATGAGCGCACATTAAGCGCCTTGCGGCGAAGGTTAATCAGTAAGTATGCAACCAGTTGTCCGGGTGCATGAAAGGTAATTTGCCCGCCGCGATCGCTTTGCACGATTGGAATCTCACTTTGCTTTAACAGGTGTTCAGCTTTGCCCGCTAGGCCTTGGGTAAACACCGCAGGATGCTCGACTAACCATATTTCATCCACGGTATTTGCATCACGTGCACTGGTGAAGTCGCTCATTGCCTGCCACGAGCTTAGGTAATCTTGCCTGCCTAAGTAACGTAATTTAAGCTGTGTGTCTAATGTATTCATTCACTAACCATTAGTGTTAAAGAATATGGCGAACAAGTTCAAGTTCGCTCACTTTAGTGTAGATCGTTTCAATATGGTCTTTGCTGGTGACCGTCACCGGAATGCTTAAAGCACAATAATTGCCTTTTGAGCTGGGTTTTATGGTCGGCGCATAATCCCCTGGAGCATGCTTTTGGATGACCTCCAGAACTTGCTCCATAAATTCGGGTTTAGCAACACCCATCACTTTAAAAGTGAATAAACAGGGGAACTCTAAGAGGGTATCAAAGTTGGTATTTAATGCCATTTTAAACTCCTGGGGCAATATTCATAAACAAAAAAGCGGGCCGCTCGGCCTCTCTTTAGTTATGCAGTATAGCGAACTCGCTCAGGCTGTCTCTGAGCGGGTTCGGTTATTATGATGAGATGGGGCTAAAATCAGCCAAACCAACCGATAAATAATAATTTAATATAATCCATTAAGCGACTAAATAAACCACCTTCTTCCACGGTTTCCAAGGCGATCAGATCGTATGTCGCAACCGATTCTTCAGCAACGAGCTCTTGACCAGCAACTGAATAGTGTACCTTGCCCACAACGTCACCCTTTTGGATAGGTGCACGTAATTCATTTTCAATAATAAAATTAGCACTTAAATTCTTGGCTTCGCCCCTTGGCAGCGTAATAGGCGTATCATCTTTTACACCTAATCGGATCATTGCCTGGCTACCCATCCAAATTCTTTCACTGGCTAATTGGTCGCCAGCATTATAAGGGGTAAGGGTTTCAAAAAAACGGAAGCCCCAATTGAGTAATTTTTTACTTTCGGTTAGACGTGCTGACGTTGAATGGGTGCCCATTACAACACTGATCAGACGCATGCCATCTTTGGTCGCCGAAGAAATCAAGCTGTAACCCGCCTCGTTGGTATGGCCTGTTTTGATTCCATCTACGTTTAAACTTTTATCCCATAACAAAGAGTTACGATTTGGTTGATCAATACCATTAAATTTAAATGATTTTTCACTGTATAAAAGGTATTCATCGGGTACATCATTAATTAATGCTTGCGCTAAGATAGCCATATCATGTGGGGTAGTGTAGTGACCTTCAGCGGTTAAACCGTGGCTATTTTTAAATTGTGTATGGTCCATTCCTAACTGGGCAGCCCAAGAATTCATTAAATCGGCAAAGGCACCTTCACTGCCGGCGATATATTCAGCCATTGCGACAGAGGCATCATTGCCGGATTGTATAATAATACCACGATTTAAGTCAGCGACGCTTACTTCCTTACCCACTTCAATAAACATCTTAGAAGACTCGGGGAAATTTTTTGACCACGCCTTTTCGGAAATGGTGACTTTATCGTCATTTGATAAGTTGCCGGATTTAATTTCCTGGCCAATGATATAACTGGTCATTATTTTAGTCAGGCTGGCGGGAGCAAGTTTTACGTCGCTATTATTTTCAGCAAGCACTTTTCCTGAATTAAAATCAATAAGCAGATAGCCTTTGGCGCCAATTTCAGGTGCGCTGGGCGTTATGGTGGGGTTTGCAAAGAGGTTAAGGCTGAAAATGAGCGCAGTAACCAGAAGGCTTATTTTTTTCATGAAAGGTACCTGTGAATGATTAGAATAAAAAACAATTGTGCATTATAGCAGATCAACATTTATTTGCTAAGGGCTAACGGTGATTTCTACCGATAAAGGATGCTTTAAATCAGACGGTCAGATCCTCTCATTAATTTGCTTAACTCGAAAGCTAATAAAAGCGATTTCTGTCATTTAGAACGATTTTTTATTCTCGTGCCCAAAAGTGTGGTAGTTGCACCTTTTTGGTGCGTGGATGGGGTTGATAGTCTGAGTGTCGAAGGTTAACTTGTTGTATATTAAGGTCTTTAATTTTTGGCATGTTGTTTGCTTGTATTTGCTAAAGGAAAGAATAGTCATATTTTTATTTTTACCGCTAATTGAAATTTTTAAATTAATAAGGGAACGCTAATGAAAATGTTAACCGCAATAATTAAACCGTTTAAGTTAGATGAAGTAAGAGAAGCGATTATGAATGCAGGTATTGCTGGCGTAACCGTTTCAGAAGTAAAAGGTTTTGGTCGTCAAAAAGGCCATACCGAACTTTATCGTGGTGCTGAATACCAGGTGGATTTTTTACCCAAAGTGAAACTTGAAATTGCCATCAAAAAAGAGGATGTAGAACGCTTAGTTGAAGCTATTTCTGCTGCTGCTAATACAGGGAAAGTAGGTGACGGGAAAATATTTATTCAACCACTTGAGCAGGTCGTGCGTATCCGAACTGGTGAGCTTGATGAAGAAGCCCTTTAATCTAATTGAGTAATTTTTAAAAAGAGGAACTATTATGGAAAACACAGTAACAGAACTTAGGTTTGCGCTCGATACCTTCTATTTTTTAAT
>JBLIEH010000067.1:0-8629 GCA_047632875.1 Psychromonas sp.
CCCTGTGCAGCCTCTTTTATTATCAGGCTAACATCACCCGATGCTTCAACTGGGACCGGTAAATCTGCATAGGAGAGCAATTCCTGAGCACTTAAATCAATCAACATATCTTCAATCCCTAGACCGTCAAAACCTACTTTGACAAAACCTTTGCCTGACATGGCATTGTGATCATTGTTAAATTTAACATCGAGTTTAAGCTGCAAAACCGCCAATGCTGACCAATCGATATCCCATGAGAAACGCTGCAGGTTAATTTTTTTGTTATAGGATAATAATGCGGCTTGGCCTTGCCATGCGGAGCCGGAAACACCGGCAAAGTTTAATCCCGTGCTTTGAGGGATAAAAGCGACCAATACAGTTGCAGGTAAGGTGACAAGCAGCGCGAGCAGATACAAAGATACAAACAATATAATGAACTTAATTTTCATGAAGATGGGATCTCTTTTGCAGAGTTAAAGGCATTATTAATGCCCAAGGGAGAGACGATTAACTTTAATATAACCTTCAGCATCTGCTGGTGATATATCCGCATTGATAACCGACACTGAGTATTGAGCGCTTAACCCGGACAGCCAGTTAATAAAACGATTAAATTCAATATTAGTGATCTGCACTTCAACTTGCTCATTGCGATTGATAATACGCGAGAAAATAATGCCCTTTTGTCGCGCACTTATATTAACTATCTGGGTTAAATTTTGGTTTTGGCTAACAACAGGCCCTTGTCCTACACCGGCGCTAACTAACTGGGTTGCACGTTGTTGAGTAGTAGATAAGGTCTGCTGGGCTCGTTCTAACTGATTTTCACTGATCGTAAGGCCGATAGACAACGGCTGCCATATACCCCAGTAAATAATGGCAACCAATAGCAGAAATACAGAAACTATCGATAGCTTCTGCTCTCTTTCAGTAATACTTTCCCACCAAGAATTAAAACGCTCGATCATTATTGTTTCCTTATCGTTAGCACGTCACTAACTTCACACATACTTTCCCAACAAAAGTTAAAACGCTTAAACATTATTTTTCCTTAGCGTTAGCACGCCATTTACAACAACACGACTGTTATTTAACGCGCCTTGCTTTGCGGTTAAATGCTGAGATAGTTCAGCTGTAAATACTTCACTCATACTTTTCCAACAAAAGTTAAACCGCTTAAACATTATTTTTCCTTAGCGTCAGCACGCCATTTACAACAGCACGACTGTTATTTAACACGCCTTGCTTTGCGGTTAAATGCTGAGATAGTTCAGCTGTAAATGCTTCACTCATACTTTTCCAACAAAAGTTAAAACGCTCGACCATTATTTTTTCTTTATCGTTAGCACGCCACTAACACCAGCATTACTGTTATTTAACGCGCCTTGCTCTGCAGTTAAATGCTTAGGCAGTTCAGCTGCAAATGCTTCAAAGGCTTGAAAACTCGGCGCGGTGAGCGCTACCTGCAGCTGTTGTTTTTTACTATCAAACTTCAAGCTGGAAATTTCAAATTTCTTGAGAGACATAACGGCAGGCGCAAGGTCATTAAGAATAGTTAAAAAATCAAATTCCAGGCTACTTCCTTGAAGCTCTTTTAACATGGTCTCGAGTTTGTGATTGATCCGCGCATATTTTAATTTACTTTCTCGAGGAAATGCCTGGCTATAGATAGTTTCGACCTGTTGCCTGATTAACTCGGTTTCAGCCTGAACTTGTAAGGTGTTGATATAAATATTGAGCACCGATACGACAAGCAGTATGGCGCCAACAATCGCTGGAACTCGCCATTTCTTGATATAGGGGTTTACCTCTTTTGCGGGTTTAAATTCAGCGGTCAGCAAATTTATTGTATTGTTTTTAGTCCCGACGGCTAACAACTCCATGGGTAAAATGGCATCATGACTGAACCACTGACCCATTGAGTTTTCCATAATGGGGCTGTAACTTTCTATGCGGGGCACCAGAGCCTCATCTGCTGGATTTTTTAATTTGCTCTCTAAAATGGTATTGAGCATAGAGGCATCACAACTCCAGGCGAGATCTGCAGTTTCCCTGACTAACCACTGCTCTCCAAGCTGCAGCGCCTGCCAATGTCCCTCTTCAGGTAAGGGTAAGGTTAACCCCTCGGGAATAAACTGCTTGCAGTGAATCTGTGCGGTTTCCAACCAATCAAGCCAGTCATGCATTTTCTGTTTATCACATATAGCCACATGAACAAGATGAGTCTCTTTGGCAATGACATTAAAATGCAGTTTTTCCACATCAGAAGCTAACTCTTCTTCAACTAAATAGGGCAAAGCCTGCTGCATTTGACGATTAAAAGCGCCTGTAATAAGCACTTTTTTGATGCAGACATCAACACCTGGCAATAAACAGATAACCCGTCGTTGCAATGCCTTTTCTGTCAGCAAGTTCAATTGCCCGGCATTATCCACTTCACCCGATGCAATAATTTCATTTTCACTATCGGACCATATCAGCCAATAATTTTTTTGTGAAGCACTGCTTGCTAAGCGAATAATTAAACGTTCATTCACAAAATTTTCTCCATCTTGAATATCAAATTTTCGATTTGTAGATCTGATTTAATATTAGTCGTAAATTCACTTAAGGCCGCCGGATTGATAACGTATTACCTTGGCTATTTTTGCATTCACCTGGAAGGTCAGCTCAATCGCAAGTAAACGATCTGCAAACTCGGTTATGCCATTTAATTGAAAAAAGTCACTGCTAACACTTAATTGCGTTTTTAGCGGCGCTGAGATTGTTAATTCCTGAAAAACAGGCATGGCAAAGAATTGATCAACATTTACCCAGCCGCTTATCGGTCTGTCCTGGAGCAAATTTTGCAGATTTTCAATACTGATATTGAGCTCATCTTTAAATACAGCATAGAGTATTTCTGCTTGTTCGATATCCACCGTATTGACGTTTATTTTCTGCTCCCGGCTAGGCACTGCACACAGATAAGGTTCTATTTTTTCGTATGTTTTTGGTCCAACGCCCTGAATGCTGCGCAGCTCACTGAGATCGGTCATTAAATTATCCGCCGTTAAATGTGGGACTCCCCTTGCCTGATAAAAACTATCTTCAGCCCCCAGCGCTGCATCGTTGCTATCATCTTCATCGATCCAGTCTCGAGTAGATTCGGCAATCATCTGCGCACCATATTCACTCACCCCAAGCGCTTCTAGTAAGTTTTGGAATTGCCGCACAGGGATAGCAGGTGTACCGCCCTGATCCGGCGGCTGCAAGGCATTGACATTAAAGCAGCTGCGTAAGTCCCGCATCCTTCCCCCGATCTTGCCGTTTTCCAGGGGGAAAACCATATTGGGGATAGCCCAGAGTTGATCCAAACTCACCACGCTGCTATCTGAAAAATTCTGATCTAAAATCTTTTTGCCCAGCTCTGCTGTCGCCTGACCATACCAGTATACTTTTTGTGAAAAAATTAAACCTTCAGTGCGTTTTAAACTCATGGTCAACCGACCGGTCATCGTTGCGGCAATGGTCACCATGATAGCTAAGATCATTAACACTGTAATTAATGCAACACCGCGTTGCTTTTTGTTATGCAGCGAATTGTTATGCAACGAAGTCATCACTCAATAACCCCACCGGATGAAACTAAAAAAACGCGTCTAATATCTGCAAAATATTTGCTGGTAAAATTAATTTCGATCCCCTGAGGCACGCTTTCTGCCGGTAACCAACTCTCTTTCCAGCCATTGTTCCAAAAACGAAAGCTTAATTTTTCGATATCCTTTAATAATACTTGCACTTCTGGCTGTTGTCCGGAAACCGTATCCGGATAAAGAAAATACAAACGCTGCAGTTGCCCGTCTCGCAGTATGTACCTGACCCGTAATATATTTGAACGCGGCAATAAATCTAACGGATTTGCCCAACCCAGACGATTAAATTCTATCCCTTGATCCTGCGAAGAGAATAACCCTTTTCCAATGGTTAATGCGCGTAACGTTTTTTGATCGGCACCTTCCTGGCGAGACTTACGGGCGACTATTTGAGTAAAATCCTGCTCGATGATAAGCATCGCACGTTGCAGCTCCGTTAAGCGTTCACTGTGTGCTTTACTTATTTCACTACTGCGTAAGACCCCCTGCAGCACTTGATAAGCCGCCAAACTAAGCAGCGCAAAAATCATGATCGCCACCAATACTTCCAGCAAGGTAAAGCCTTTTATTGCATTTTTATCTGCTCGATTAGGGTTTGACAATGTAAGTCCTAATGTAAGCCAGGGCATTACCGTTTTTTTTATCACTAACTTCAATATCCAAGGCTTTAAAATTATCGTCGGCGGTGGCAACCCCCTGATAGCGGGCATACCAGGTACTACCTGCAAAATCAACACTATCGGAGCGCCAGGCGTCCGATGGCCAGTGTTTCTGCAGCTTCAATTCCGCTAGCCCATTGCTGGCAATCCACAATGCAAAGGTTTTGTCCTGCAGATAAGCTTGACTATTTAATGCACCTGACGCCGCGTTCATCACGGCGAGTCCGGCTGTCGCTAAAATAACCAAGGCAAGCAGCACTTCCAGTAAAGTCATACCGCTGTATTTATACATAACCGCGTAGCGTTTTGATTTCATTCATTGCTCAACTCTGCGAGAGAAATAGCACCATTCATACTCACTGACACTGTGATTGATTGTTTTTCTGGATCATTATCAACCTCTGAAAAGACCAAGGAAAAAGGAGACACCTCACCACTGGACATCACATAAACCTGCGGCTTTAAGCTTTGAAGTTTATCATCACCTTCAATATCAACATCTTCCGCTTCTTCAATAAAACTGTCTTGATCTGAGCTATTTATCTCACCCCAGACCGAATCGGACAGGTTATATGCAAGATCAATCGACTCGGGCAATTCAACTTTTTCCGCTATTTCCACCACCCGAGCGGCTAACCAGCGTTGTCTCGGATAATCATAAACAGCAAATTGATAACTGTTTTTTTCAATCACTAAAGCCAGCTCATTACCGGAAATAAGCGCCTCATCTTCGGCAAATTGTAATAAGGTAGCGAAACGCTGTGCCTGCCAGCTAACATTGTTGTTAGAGATTAAATTATTAGGTAAAGTCATCACTACCGCGAGTGAAGCCATGCCGATTAATAACACCACCAGCATCACCTCCAACAGGGTAAAACCCGGTTGCCGGAGATTTTTTAACTGCTTTTTATAGCGCAAAACAGGCTTTATTTCCCATTTAAGTTCCAGTTGCCTATGTCATCATCTGTGCCTTCTTCACCATCGCGGCCAACAGAAAAAACATCAATTCTCCCCTGCTCTCCCGGGCTGACCAGGATATAATCATTGCCCCATGGATCCTGAGGCAGGCGTCTGATATAACCTTCTTCCCGATAATTACGGGGCGTTGGTGTGCCACTCGGCTCTTCGACCAGGGCATTTAATCCTTGATCCGTAGAGGGATAATAACTGTTATCTAAGCGATACATATCTAAAGCATTTTCTAAAGCGACCAGATCCGATACCACTTTTTGACGATCGGCTTTATCCTTATTACCCATTAAATTAGGCACGACCAAGGAGGCTAATATACCTAAAATAACAATAACCACCATAATCTCAAGTAAGGTAAAACCTTTTTGTTGATTGTTATCTTTTCTTTTATTGCTCTTCACTATCTTGCCCCTAAATTTTGTTATTCAAATTTAATTTTACTTGTAGACCTAAACCATCATGCTAAGTTCGATTATCACTTTGGCAATGCGATTGTTAACCCGACACCATATTATTCAACTGTAAAATGGGTTGTAATATTGCCATGACAATAAATAAAACGATACCAGCCATCGAGACCACCAGAGCGGGCTCAAAAATACCCAGTGCAATGGTGACCTGTGCGGCAAACTGTTTGTCCTGATTATCGGCAGATCGTTCCAGCATATTACCCAGTTCGCCGCTGCGCTCCCCACTTTTTATCATATGTAACATCATCGGAGGAAACAATTTCGTACTGCCTAAGGCTTGCCCCAGACTTGTGCCTTCCCGGACACGCTCCGTCGCCTCCCCGACTTTGAGACGTATAAATTGGTTGCTTAATACATTCCCGGCTATCGACAGTGCCTCTAATAACGGCACGGCACTGCTATTTAAGATACTCAAGGTCCGAGCAAAACGCGCAGTATTCAGTTCATTAGCGACACGCCCGACAACCGGGAACTTGAGCAGTTTTTGATCAAAAAATAACTGATTTTCCGGTTTTTTAAGTAACCGATTGATAATCAGCATGGCAGCAGCGAGCAGGATCACAATAATTAATCCGTAACTGTTTAAAGCATCGCTGGCGGCAATCAGAAATTTTGTTGAAGCAGGCAGGTCCGCGCGCATATGTTCAAACTGCCCAACCACTTGCGGTACCACTGAGGTCAATAAAATAGCGACAACAGCAATCGCAACCAGGGTCAATATCAATGGATAAATCAGCGCCTGCATCATTTTACTTTTCATCTCCTGGCGCTGCTCTGCGTAATCTGCCAAACGATCCAGCACTTGATCAAGATGCCCTGATTTCTCACCCGCCGCGACCATCGAGCAAAACAGGTTATCAAAAATCAACGGAAATGCCCGCATGCTGTCAGCCAGACTTTGCCCTTCAAGCACCCCGCTCCGAACGGAGACGATCATGCCCTTTATTTTGGGTTTATCACACTGCTCTGCCACAGCATGCAAACACTCCTCAAGGGGAATTGAAGATCCAACCAGGGTCGATAATTGACGCGTCATTAAGGCTAAATCAGCGGTTTTTATTTTATGACTGAATAAACTCCCTTCTTTTTTTGGAGACTTACTACTAACGACTTCAATTTCAAGGGGCGTTAAACCTGATGTGCGTAACTGTTGACGTAACAAGCGTGCAGAATCGGCCTCTTGAGTACCTTTTTTCAGCTTTCCTCGATCATCTATCGCTTTATAAGAAAACGTTGCCACGTTAATCCTCTCTGCTTACACGTAGAACCTCTTCCAATGTGGTTACTCCTGCTAACACTTTAGCTAAACCATCATCACGAATACTGGGCGTGCGTCGGCGAATTAATTTTTCGACAGCCTGCTCTCCTGCTCCAGCATGAATTAATTCGCGAACATGCTCATCAACGATTAATAATTCATGAATACCAGTACGTCCTCTATAACCTGTTTGATTACAGTAAGAGCAACCCACCGCTTGATAGATAATGGTATTTTCAGTTTCCTGTAAACCTAAAATCTCATTTTCTTGTGCTGTTGTGCTATGGGCTTGTTTACATTCAGGGCATAAACGCCTGACTAATCGTTGCGCTAAAACCCCCAATAAACTGGAGGATAACAAAAATGGTTCAACCCCCATATCACGCAAACGCGTCACCGCACCCACTGCACTGTTAGTATGCAGAGTTGATAAAACCAGATGTCCGGTTAAACTGGCTTGTACGGCAATTTGTGCAGTTTCTAAATCACGAATCTCCCCAATCATAACAACATCGGGATCCTGACGTAAAATTGCCCGCAACCCCCGCGCAAAAGTCATGTCCACCTTAGTATTTACCTGAGTTTGTCCAACACCATCAATGGCGTACTCAATAGGATCTTCAACCGTGAGGATATTACGATCTTTAGAGTTTATCTCTAATAAACCGGCGTACAGAGTCGTACTTTTACCTGAGCCAGTGGGTCCAGTGACCAAAATAATGCCATGGGGTTTATGAATAAGTTCGCGGACCAGCTGGTGATTTTTTTCCGTCATGCCTAAGGTTGCAAGGTCGAGTTTAATGACATTCTTATCTAATAAACGCAGTACAACTCGCTCCCCATGACTAGAAGGCATAGTTGAAACACGCACATCAACCGCCCGACCGCCTATACGTATGGAAATTCGGCCATCCTGTGGCACGCGCTTTTCAGCAATATCTAACTTAGCCATTACTTTAATACGAGAAACCAATAAGTTAGCCAACTTGCGTTGAGGTTTCAGAATTTCTCGTAATACACCATCAATACGGAAGCGGATAACTAAACTATTTTCAAAGGTTTCGATATGAATATCAGACGCCTCTTCTTTAATCGCTTCCCCCAACATGGCGTTAATTAATTTAATAATAGGGGCATCATCTTGTGTTTCTAATAAATCTTCATCCCTGGGTAATTCATCTGCCAGGGTAAAAAAATTATCACTGCCAATATTTTCCATCAATTGCTGTGCTTGAGAAGAGGAAGTTTGATAAGCCGTTGTCACTAACTGTTCAAAACGAGCATTGTCTACCTGTTTTAACGTAAATTCATCACCGATAGCGCGACGCACTTCAAGTATCAAATCAGCACTCGGGACTTTCTTGTAACAAAGCTGCACATCGTCATTTTCGTAAAAAAACACTAATTCATGTTTTTTTGAAAATGGAAAAGGTAACTGACCACCAGGCGTGACTTCAATAAACTCAGGTTCATTGAGTGCCCCCGTTTGCAAAGTTTCTTGCTCAGGCGCGATCATTAATTCAGTCCTTCTGTTGTTGGTTGTTGGCTTTTACTTTCTAACCCGGTGAAATTATCCGGGTTAATTTCATAACTTTGTCCCCATTCAGGCAACACAGGAGGAATAGCGTTAGGCATCAAATTAACACCAGCATC
>JBLIEH010000068.1:0-8556 GCA_047632875.1 Psychromonas sp.
AAGCAATATACCCTATGAAAAAACAAAGCAAAGCATTGTCTAAATCTCCTTGGATTCCTGTATGGCTGTTATGAATACACCCGTCATTGTCGGCATAGGGGCTTCTGCTGGCGGCTTTGAAGCATTGGAAGATTTTTTTTCTCATGTGCCAACGCCTTGTAACATCGCATTTGTTGTCATCCAGCACCTTGATCCCAATCGCAAAGGGATGATGCCTGAGCTGTTGCAGCGCGATACGGCGATGAAAGTAAAACAAGCTCACAATAATATGAAGGTAAAGCCCAACTGCGTGTATGTGATCCCACCTAACAAAGATTTATCGATCCTTCACGGGGTATTATTTCTGTTAGAGCCGGTGGTTAATCGCGGGTTCCGGTTACCCATTGATGCATTCTTTCGATCTTTGGCCGCTGATCAGCATGAACGCGCTGTGGGTGTTATTTTGTCAGGCATGGGATCTGATGGCACACTTGGTTTACGCGCCATCAAAGAAAATGCCGGACTGTCTCTGGTACAGTCGCCTGAGTCAGCCAAATTTGATTCAATGCCTCAAAGCGCTATTAATGCCGGGCTAGCTGACATAATAGCCCCTGCTGAAGCATTACCGGAACGGATTACAGCGTTTCTCAAAAATAGCCCACGAGGTGTTCCAAACAAGCTTAAACCGATATTGAAACCCAAGTCAGCAAGCGCACTAGAGCAGATCATTATTATACTGCGTGAACGTAGTGGAAACGACTTCTCACTGTACAAGACAAATACCATAGATCGTCGTATTGAACGGCGTATGGGTCTACATCAGCTTAAAACCGTCGCACTCTATGCCCGTTATCTACGTGATAATCCGCAAGAACAAGACCTGTTGTTCAAGGAGCTGTTAATTGGGGTAACCAATTTCTTTCGTGATAAAGACGTTTGGGCGCAGCTCAAGTCAACTTCACTGCCGGCACTATTAGCCAATTATCCTAAAGGTAAAGAACTGCGGGCGTGGGTGACCGCTTGCTCTTCCGGAGAGGAGGCTTACTCTCTCGCAATGACGGTAATGGATGTATTGGATGAAATTAAGCCCAAAGGGTGTTTCAAATTACAAATTTTTGCTACGGATCTTGATCAGGATGCAATCAATATTGCAAGGAAAGGCTATTATCCGGCAGGCATTGAGGCTGACGTATCCTCACAACAATTGCATCGCTATTTCATTAAAGATGGAAGTGGTTACCGCATAAACAAGAACATTCGTGACATGGTGATCTTCGCACCACAGAACATCATAATGGATCCCCCCTTCACCCGATTAGATATTCTCACCTGTCGTAATCTTCTGATTTATCTTGCACCGGAATTACAAAAAAAGTTAATCCCACTGTTCCACTACACATTAACTTCTGATGGGCTTTTGATTCTGGGCAATTCCGAAACGATTGGTGCTTCCACCTCATTGTTCTCAGAATTCAAGGAAAACACACGGATTTACACGCGCATTGACAGCCCTAGACAGCTGACGGAAGTCGACTTTCCCACTCGGATATTTCCGATCATGCCCCTGGCAGAAAATGAACATGAGAGAACCAGTAAAATGACGACAAATATTACTAATCTACAAACGCAGGCAGATCAAATTCTGTTGCAAAACTATTCGCCAGCAGCGGTGTTAGTCAATGCGGCAGGCGACATTATCTACATCAATGGTCGTACCGGAAAATATTTAGAGCCTGCTGCGGGCAAAGCTAACTGGAACATTCACGTGATGGCACGTGAAGAACTACAACGTCAGCTTGAGCAAGCGATGAAGAAAGCACAGGTGCAGGTAGAGCCAGTGACTATTGCAAATATCACAGTCGATGCACACACTATCAATTTGACAGTACAAGCTATTATTAAGCCAAAAGAGCTGCTTGGTTTGATGATGGTGGTGTTTACTGAAGTAGTGACGCCGTCCAAGCCGCGATACAGGAAACCGGGTGCAGCGGAGAAAGAACGTCAGGCCGAACTACAACTGGCGCATGATGAAATACAATCCCTTCGCGAACAAATGCAATCCTCTCAGGAGGAACTAAAGTCCGCCAATGAAGAGTTGCAATCAACCAATGAGGAGTTGCAATCCACCAATGAAGAATTGACTACCTCTAAAGAGGAGATGCAGTCAATGAATGAAGAGTTGCAAACCGTCAACACCGAACTGCAATCCAACGTTGATGATTTGTCATGGGTCAACAATGACATGGAGAACCTGCTTAATAGTACGGAAATTGCCACGATTTTTCTGGATAACGGTCTACATGTACGGCGCTTCACCAACCATGCCACTCAACTATTCAAGCTGATTGAAGGTGATGTGGGCCGACCACTGTTCGACATTGTCACGGATCTGGATTATAACGATCTGCAAAAAGATGCCCAGGAGGTGTTGAAGACGCTGGTCTTCGTAGAAAAAGAGATAACGGCTAGCAATGACCGCTGGTTCAAGGTCCGGATCATGCCTTATCGTACCCAAGAAAATGTGATTGATGGCGTGGTGATCACCTTCACCAATATTAGTGCAGCCAAACTGCTTGAGTCAGAATTACGCAAGACAAGACCCTCTACATGAAGACGCCTCCAAAGTCAACCAAGCTATCCGACAAAACGTTACGCCGACGCGCGGAAGCACAACTGAAAACACAAACGGGTAGCAAGCAAACTATTCCTAGCGACTATGCAGCCAAAAAGATGCTCCACGAATTGCAGGTTCATCAGATTGAGCTTGAAATGCAGAATGAGGAGTTAAAGCAAGCACGGATAACCGAAAGGTTACATTATCGCTATACAGAGTTATTTGAATTTGCACCGATTGCCTACTTTTCTTTCGATCTGAAGGGTCTAATCAATCAGGTCAATTTACGCGGGGCGAGCCTATTGGGTATTGAACGCGCTAACTTGGTAGGAAAACAGTTTTCAAACTACCTAACAGCCCAACACCGAGATAACTTCAACGGTTTTCTGGTAGAAGCCTTTGCGGGTGATGGCGTACAATCCTTTGAGGTCTTAGCACAGGTTGGCAAAAATAAGCGTTGGCTTAATATCGAAGCCAATCTCGGCATTACCGAAACAGACTGTCTTGCTGCGGTGATTGACATTACCGACCGTAAACTTGCGGATGAAAAACTCAAACTTGCCGCCAATATATTCACTCATACGCTGGAATGCATCATTATCAGCGATCAAAAGGGCTATATTGTTGAGGCTAATAAGGCCTGTTGCGATACGACCGGTTATTCAAAAGAAGAGCTGCTGCAATCACATGTGAGCATATTTGAAGGCAGTGAACATGAGAATATAGAGGCTGCATTACAAAAAAATAAAAGCTGGCAGGGAGATATGGCATATCGCATAAAAAATGGCGAAATTCATTATGCCTGGACAGAAATATATGTTGTTGAGCTCGAAGAAAAAGGGGGAATTCGCCGTATCAGTTCCTTTATCGATTTAAATCAAAGTAAAAGAGTTGAACCCAAAATACAGTTTTTATCAAAATATGATCCGCTGACCGGGGCATTTAACCGTGTTGCTCTGTTTAACCGATTGGAGGAAGTAATAGCCCGGGCAACGGTTAATCAGCGCATGATGGCGGTGCTGTTAGTGGATATTAATGGCTTTAAGGCGATTAATGAACAGCATGGGCAGAATGCGGGAGACATGGCGCTACAACAGATTGCAGAACGTCTTAAAAGCTGTGTTTCTGAAAAAGATACGGTTGCGCGTTTTGGTGGTGATGAGTTTGTTATTATTATTGATGAGTTGGCTAAT
Organism: Psychromonas sp.; assembly: GCA_047632875.1. GTDB lineage: Bacteria > Pseudomonadota > Gammaproteobacteria > Enterobacterales > Psychromonadaceae > Psychromonas. The sequence goes on from JBLIEH010000068.1 coordinate 3,787, forward strand.
GAACAGGATGTGGCTGATGTTGCGCAAAATATTGCCGCGCAATTTGAGCGTAACGTTGAAATGGGACATTCATCGGCGCATCTCTCTGCGACAATAGGTATTGCCCTCTGTCCTGACGATGGCACTGATAAAGACACGCTATTAGGCAACGCGGAAAAAGCGATGCAGCGTGGGAAATCCCATCTTAACTCCACGCAGAAGAGTGGTTTTCTTAGCGCTCCAGCACCATCATTAAAACGCGGCAAGCAGTCAGTTCACGCCACGACCTATTATTTTTATACTAAAAAGTTGACCCAATATTCACGGCAGCAGGTTAAATTTACAGAAGCGTTAAAACACGCATTGGCGCAGGATCAGTTTGAGCTGTACTACCAGCCGCAGTACGATTTGCGTAAACAGCAAATTGTCGCGCTTGAAGCGCTGTTATGCTGGAATCACCCGCAGCGTGGCGCGCTACATTCGGACAGCTTCTTAAGCCTGGCTGAACATGACGGTTTAGCGGTGCCGATTGGTCTTATTATGATCCGTAAAGCAGCACTGCAGGCCGTAACCTGGCAGAAAGCGGGTATTAATTTCGGACGTATTGCCATTAATTTAATGGATGTGCAATTATCACAATGCAGTTTGATTGGGGATCTGCAGACTATTCTGCTGGAAACGAAGTGTTCAAGAGATTGGCTGGAGTTTGAAATCGATGAAGTGGTTTTTAAAAGTGATAACCCAAGCGTTTATGAAAATCTGATCAATCTCAGTAAGATGGGTATAGCACTGACCGTTGATAAATTTGGCGCAGATCGTCCGCTGTTTAGGCTGTTTGAACAATTAACAATCGATAAATTTAAAATGTCACCACATTTTACCGATGAGGGGAAAGTGGACTTTGTTAACCGTGCGCTACAGGATGGGTTGCTGGTTCTGTCCCGCTCATTAGGGGTGACGGTCGTTTCTGACTCACTCGCTAATAACACCGACGGTGAGCCCGCAATACCGAATAAAATGCCTAATAAATTTGAGTCGGCCGGTCAGCCGTTGCACAGTAAAGCGATGAAGGCCTCTGAAATCACTTTTTATCTGCGCTGTCATAAACGCAAATAAACGCACTTTTTAAAAATAATGGTAAAAGCAATGGGGTCGCGTCTTTTCTTTTGCCATTTTTAAGTTGGAATGGGGTAGAAAGGTACTTAAACAGAGCAAAAGTGCTAAATCGCAATGTGCCCTTTGACTTAAAAGCTAACGCGCAAACACCCCCAAGTAACTTATAATGTCATTCGGATCAGGTGCTTGATTTTGACAGGCAATAAATTTAAGCTAGGTTTAAAGGCATGCGCGAATGACAGGCCCTATTCTTTATCTCTTTATTGCTTGTTGTAACGGTGCATTCCAACACAAGAAAATGGCCTATGGTTTTCAGGTTGATATGGGCTTCCGCTGAAAATAAGTAGCTAGTTTAACGATAAGCAATAAGGATATTGATGTATAAAAATTTATTGTGGTGCACAGGTATTGCCCTCCTCTCTATAAACGTATTTGCTTCCTCACAAGCTGCGGATACTGTCGCCCCCGAAACCGCCAGCTCATATAAACAAAAAACCAGTGTTGTTGCTAATCAATATATGGTCGCAGCGGCAAACCCCCTTGCGGTTGAAGCCGGATACCAAGTTTTAAAAAACGGCGGTAATGCAGCGGATGCATTAATTGCGGTTCAAACCGTATTAGGACTCGTTGAGCCGCAATCCTCAGGGCTTGGCGGTGGTGCTTTTTTGGTCTATTTTGATGCAAAAGAGAAGCGGCTAACCACCTTCGATGGACGTGAAACTGCACCTTTTGCAGCAAAGCCTGAGTTATTCCAAGACGTTGATGGTAACCCATTAACCTTTTATGATGCGGTCGTCGGTGGGCGTTCGGTAGGGACACCGGGAACCCTTAAGTTATTGTCAACGCTGCATGATAAATATGGCAGTAAAGAATGGTCAGAACTCTTCCAGCCCGCACAGCAACTTGCCAATAATGGTTTTACTGTCTCTAAGCGATTAGCCTCTGCTATCGACAATGATAAAACGCGTTTAAGTCGATACCCGGACACCAAAGCGTATTTCTTCACAAAAAATGGCGAGCCGTTAGCAGAAGGAAGTTTACTGAAAAATAAAGCCTACGCTGAAACTTTGGCAGTAATAGCAAAGCATGGCGAGAAGGCTTTTTATCAAGGCCAAATAGCACAAGATATTGTTAATAAAGTGAACGGTATTACCGATAATCCGGGGGTACTCGCGCTGGAAGATTTATCAACCTATAAAATAAAAGAGCGCAAGGCGGTGTGCGCGCCTTACCGTCAATATGATGTATGCGGTATGGGCCCTCCTAGTTCCGGTGCATTAACTGTTGGTCAGATTTTAGGTATGGTAAGTCATTTTGATCTGCAAAAACTTGGGTCAGACAGCCCTGAAGCTTGGCAGATTATTGGTGATGCGTCACGGCTCGCTTTTGCTGACCGTGGTCGTTATATGGCAGATACTGACTTTGTGCCAATGCCCGAGAGTTTGCTGAACCCGGACTATCTTGCCGGGCGAGCGAAATTGATTAAACCGGGTAAAGCGTTAGCAGAGGTATCCGCAGGTAACCCGCCCTGGAAGAATGCTATCGCCTTGGCAGACGATCAGTCCATTGAACTTCCTTCCACTACCCATATTGTTATTGCAGATAAAGAGGGCAATATCATATCCATGACCAGTACCGTTGAAAATGGCTTTGGTTCAAGGTTAATGAGTAATGGTTTTATCCTTAACAACGAGTTGACTGATTTTTCATTCTTGTCTTATAAAAATGGCCACCCTATCGCTAATCGCGTGGAGCCGGGAAAACGGCCTCGTTCGTCCATGTCTCCAAGCATTATTATGAAAGATGATGCGCCTTATATGGCATTAGGATCGCCTGGCGGTTCACGCATTATCGGCTATGTTGCCTCTACTATCATTGCGCATTTAGATTGGGGAATGGATATTCAACAAGCCATAGATTTACCCCATTTAGTGAACCGTTTTGGCACCTACGATCTTGAAGCAGGGACAAAGGCAATACGATACAAAGAAGCGCTTGAGATGATGGGTTATCAAGTCAATATTCAAGATCTTAACTCAGGACTGCACGCAATCCTATTTAAAGACGGCAGATTAATTGGCGGCGCAGATCCTCGTCGTGAGGGGATTGTTTTAGGGGATTAACTGCTTCAGCTATCAATAGGTTAAAAAGCCAGTATCATGCTGGTATTCTTATTTTTATCCCATAATCTATCAACAATACTGTGCAGATACAGCCGAGTTGCCGTGGTTAATGTTAAAAGGTTTGGCTGCTTAGTGGTGATGCACTTCAAGGTTGAATCTGCCAACTTAAAATCCGAATGTTATTCTGTAAAGCAGAAATAAAATATCGAAGGGAATTGCTTAACCTAAAGCATGTTAACCGTTGGAATATCTAAGGCGCAATGTCTGCAACGCAAAGTATTTTAAGAAAAAAACGTCAACACGGGTTGAGGATCTTTAGTATTTGTAAGCAGTTATTTGCTCTTTTATAGTTTAGCTTTTGCGGTTTCTACTTTTGAAAGAATCTAACCTTAACTCTCCAACGGCTTATTTGATCAAATCCGGGTTGGTCATCATCATCAGCGGTTGCAGTTTATCTTGGGGAATACCTAAGCTTTGAATAATGGTCATTGCAGCTAACGGATTTTGCGTTAAGGCTTCAAATACTACCGTGATTTTCTGATCAGTTACATTGTGCTCTCTTAGGGTTTTAATCATTGGATTCATTAGCATTTCACTTTAAAATAAATACGTCATGATTTACCTTGTTCTCACGTTGATTGCTATATTATCCTCCTATAAGTTGATCTTCACGGCAATGATCAGTTAGCCTGCAAAGTGATCAAACTGACCTGTGTAATGCTGGCAGAGCCCGATCCTGGATATAATAACAAACCCTCAAATTAGTGATCGGCCTTGCTGTTTTAGTCTATTTTACGAGATGACTCAGATTTTTGAACGCTCGCTACACAGGTGGCAACCATGCAATGCAAACAGAGCCAAAAACTATCTTGACTTTTCTGCCTTGATCAATAGGATACGATGATATTCACACTTTTAGATTGAGTTATATTTTTTGAGGTTCTCGCGGTTACAATACAAGAATCAAACACTTGCATCATGGTCATTACTATTAGTGGCTATAGTACTATTTGTGTGCACTTCTCAAAATCTAGGAAAATCGTCTCTATGCCCTTTAACACCTCACTTAGACACGACAGAACAAGTGGCATCGGACACTCAAGATGATAGCGGGTCAAAATGCAGCAGCAGTGAGCATCTTATTAATGTTTTTGTGCTTAATCTAGAGTCTGCTATTCCCCTGTTTATTTTAGCGCTGGTCATTGTCGCTGTAATACTCCAACAAACACGCACTCCCCATCTATTAACTGAACCCATTAGCTATTATGGTGTCCGGCGACACATGGCATTCTGCACCTTCCAAGAATAAACACTCGGTTAATACCTCTTTCTTTGTAACTATTCAGAGCACAGTTTTCGATCCTTTAAGTGGTCGTTATTGCGCTAAATTGTTAGTGAATAAATACCTTTTTCAGTATTTTTCTCTTAGAACTAAGCAAACACCTGAATATTTTAAATAACAGCGCGCATTTATGATGCGTCTGGGCAGAACTTTTTTTATAAAATTTCCGGAGTAATACTGTGTTTATACTTCAATTAATGAAAGCAGCAG
>JBLIEH010000069.1:0-8531 GCA_047632875.1 Psychromonas sp.
TTTCTCTGCAGATCATCACCATCGCAGGAATAGTAATCCAAATAACAGCGTAGTGTTCCACGATCATCACTAATGCCACAGCCACCATTATTTTATCGGCGACAGGATCTAAAAAAGCACCAAAAGCAGTATGCTGGTCCAGTTTTCTAGCAAGGTAACCATCCAAATAATCGGTTATCCCTGCGGTCAAAAAAATAAAAGCAGCGGTAAAACCAGCCCACTCAAATGGTAAAAAATAAAACAATACAAAAACGGGAATTAAAAAAATTCTAAAACCCGTTAATATATTTGGGATGTTTAACATTAAAGTATCCTTTGATGACCGATCCCCAATTCACATGGAAATACGAGTTTGCAGATTTACAACCAGCTTAATTATAAGCTATTTTTGCATTTTATGGTTTCATTATGCAAACCCTAAAGAGTAATTTATAGGATTAACATTTTAATTTTTATCAATTATGCAAAGCTTCATAAATTGTTTCAGCTAATGAAGGGCTGATGCCGGGAATTTTTTGCAACTCATCGATACTTGCGGACATTACCCCCTGTAATCCACCCAAGTGGTTTAATAATGCTTGACGACGTTTAGCACCGACTCCAGCGATATTTTCTAATGTACTTGTTCTTCTTGTTTTATCACGTTGCTGGCGATGCCCCATAATGGCAAAACGATGTGATTCATCCCGGATTTGCTGTATTAAATGTAGCGCAGGTGAGTCACTGCTAATGTCGATAATTTCGTGACTCCCGGCTAAAATCAGTGTTTCTAATCCAGGCTTACGGCCTTCGCCTTTGGCAATACCTATCAATAACGGGTATTTCTCTTTGAAGTTTGCTTCGAGAGAACTAATAATATTTTCGGCTTGATTTAATTGCCCCACACCACCATCGATAAAAATAATATCAGGAATATTTTCGGTTTCCTGCGGTGCTTTAAAACGTCGTGCTAGCACTTGCCCCATTGCCGCATAGTCATCTCCTGGCGTAATACCGGTAATATTAAAACGGCGGTAATCGGATTTTTTTGCCCCCTCTCGATTAAAGACAACGCAGGATGCGACTGTTTTTTCCCCCATCATGTGCGAAATGTCATAACATTCCATGCGCAATATTGGTTTACTTAAGTCCAATTTCGCTTCGAGCAGCTGATAACGTTTTAATATATTGTCTTTTTGGCTGAGGTGGCTCTGCAGTGCTATTTGCGCATTTTTTTTCGCCAGTTTGACAAACTTCGCGCGCTCGCCGCGCATCTCTACTTTTAATACCGTTTTATAACCACAATATTCAGTGAATAAATCGGCAAAAATACAACGCTCAGCAAAATCATCACTGAGCAAAATTTCCCTGGGTATAGCACGTCCATTTTGCCCGGACAGATAAAACTGGCTTAAAAATGCGCTTAATACTTCATCTTTACTGGAATTTTTGGGGATTTTAGGGAAATAATTACGACTGCCTAATATTCGCCCCTGACGGACAAACAATAAATGCACACTGGCAATACCTTGATCATAACCAAAACCGATAACATCTAACTGTTCAATCTCTCCGCTGACCCACTGCTGTTCCTGCACTTTTTTTAAGGATTGGATTTGATCACGTCGCACCGCGGCTTTTTCAAATTCAAGGGAGTTACTTGCCGCTTCCATTTCATCAATCAGCTGATTAATGACATTTTGACTTTTCCCCTGTAAAAAGGCGCTGGCTAATTCAACTTGGTGCTGATATTCAGATTCTGGCATGGCACTAACGCAGGGCGCAAGACAACGTTTTAACTGATACTGCAAGCAGGGACGGGAGCGGTTTTTATAATAACTGTCTTCACATTGACGTATTGGAAACAGTTTTTGCATTAAATGCAGACTTTCTCTAACCGCCCCGCCACTCGGATAGGGGCCAAAATAGGTTCCTTTTCGTTTACTGTTTTGGGAACGCACCAAGGTCAGTTGCGGGTGTTTATGGTCACTTAAAAACAAATAAGGGTATGATTTATCATCGCGCAATAACACATTATAATGAGGTTTGTAGCGCTTGATAAAGTTGTGCTCGAGGATCAGCGCTTCAGTTTCTGTATGCGTGACAGTCACTTCAATTCGGTCAATATGACTGACTAAGGCTAAGGTTTTAGGGTGTTTTTGGGTAAGGCTAAAATAACTGTTTAAGCGTTTTTTAAGGTTTTTTGCTTTGCCAACATAAATCACTTTTTGTTGATTAAACATGCGGTACACACCTGGTTCAGAGGTGACCGTTTTTAAAAAACTTGCAGAGCAAAACTCACTCATATAAAAATATAACCTTGCACAGAAAACCACTTAACATGGCTAAATACTATATTCTTCAGCCGCTCGCAGATAATCAGCATATTCCCACATTGTAGCGGTAATAGATTACAACAGGCCTGTATCAAGCATGCCATAACGTATCGCCAAATGAGTCAAACCAACATCACCCTTTACATCCAGTTTATCAAACAAACGATAACGGTAGCTATTAATTGTTTTTGGGCTTAAACCAAGTTGCTCCGATATATCCACCACACGCTGCCCTTTCGTTATCATCATCATAATTTGTAACTCTCTTTCAGAGAGCACACTAAAAGGATCAGAAGCAGAGGGAGAGAGTTGTGAAAGCGCTATTTTCTGCGCAATTTCCGGCGCTAAATAACGCTGCCCGGAATTAACCAGACGGATAGCATTTAGCACCTCATCGGGACCGGCAGATTTACTTATGTAACCAGAAGCCCCGGCTTGCATTACTTTTGAAGGGAAAGGATTCTCGGTATGCATAGTAAGCATAATAATTTTGATATCTTCATTAATACGCAAAATTTTGTGCATTGCATCTAAACCACCAATACCGGGCATATTGATATCCATCAAGATGACATCGGGGTGATGCTTGCGGCACCATTTTACGGCCTCTTCACCACTTTGTGCCTCTCCAATAACTTTCATGCCTCGAACATCATCAATGATACGGCAAATCCCTGTGCGAACTAATTCATGATCATCAACCAACAGGATATTTATCACAAAATTTCTCCGTTAATGCCAAAGCAACCACTAAAACATTAAGCTAAAACTTAAACAAGCGACGATAAAAAAGAGATCACAATCAGATAATAGTCTTTTAGTCATCAGGGGTTATGACAATGAAAAAAACACAACAGGGTGATCAAAGGAAAATAAATATAACATGAAAATTTATATTTATAAGCAACAAAATGGCCGTTAATTAAAGACATGTAGATAAAAGAAAATAGGTTGCTTAAATGAGAGGCTTTAGAAATGAGAAAACCCACTGCAAGCAGTGGGTTTTCTTAATGTGGCGGAGGAGGAGAGATTTGAACTCTCGGAGAGCTATTAACCCTCGCTGGTTTTCAAGACCAGTGCATTCAGCCGCTCTGCCACCCCTCCGTAACGAGGACGATAATACAGACTCAATGCTTAACTTGTAAAGCCTAAAACAACAAAAAAAGTTTGTTTGCGCACAAATCAATCAAAAAAAGGGTTTTTAATCAAATAAATAACGCTTGGCAGCAAGGTATTTGATTGCGTAACAGCTGACTACTGCATCTAAATAGACCACTAAATTAGTGGAATGGGTATAATGATTAATCTTAATGGACAGCGCTAATATTTTTTAATAAGACAGGGTTCATAACAGCGTCAAATGAAGATTCAGAAGTTACACAAACGAAAAAAGGCTTCTCATAAGAGAAGCCTTTTTAAATGTGGCTGAATAAAGAACAGGAGAGATTCAGACTCTTGTAGCATATAAAACCTGTCGTATAAAACAAGTCCTATAAAACAAAAACCCGCTGTAAAAAAAGCGGGTTTTCAATGTGTGGCGGAGGAGGAGAGATTTGAACTCTCGGAGAGCTATTAACCCTCGCTGGTTTTCAAGACCAGTGCATTCAGCCGCTCTGCCACCCCTCCGGAACGAGGCGAATAATACAGATTGTAGGGCTTAATTGTAAAGCTTAAAGTGACAAAAAAGAACTGTTTGCCTACAAAACCCACAAGCTGCACAGATTCTGTGCAGCTTGTGTTCTTTTCTAGCCTTAACTGCCGCTAAAACAGTCTATTGGCTAACTCATCTTTAGATTTAATAAAGCAATCATCAGGAAAAAACAGCTTATTACTCATATTTATTGTTGCTAAGTCGTTGCTCCTGTATCCTAACGCCTTATTTATTATTTCATTTATCATTGCTAGGCAGACACAATATGCAAGAGTTATATAATCCTAAAGAGATTGAAAAAAAATTCCAAACTAATTGGGATAAAAACCAGTCATTTAAGGCCACGGAAGACCCCTCTAAAGAAAAATATTACTGCCTTTCTATGTTCCCCTACCCAAGCGGCAAACTGCACATGGGTCACGTACGCAATTACACTATCGGTGATGTGGTTTCCCGTTACCAACGTATGCAGGGCAAAAATGTCATGCAGCCTATGGGCTGGGATGCATTTGGTCTGCCCGCTGAAAATGCCGCCATTAAAAATAATACCGCACCAGCAGGTTGGACTTACGAAAATATCGCTTATATGAAAACCCAACTTAAACAGTTGGGTTTTGGTTACGACTGGAGTCGTGAACTGGCGACTTGCCAACCTGAATATTATCGTTGGGAGCAATGGTTTTTTACCCAACTGGTTGAAAAAGATCTGGTCTATAAAAAAATGGCAACGGTTAACTGGGATCCTGTTGATCAGACGGTTTTAGCCAATGAACAAGTTATTGACGGCCGAGGCTGGCGCAGTGGCGCATTAGTTGAGCAAAAGGAAATCCCGCAGTGGTTTATTAAAATAACCGCCTATGCTCAAGAATTATTAGACGATTTAGACAAACTTGATGAATGGCCAGAGCAGGTACGTACCATGCAACGTAACTGGATTGGACGCTCTGAAGGTGTTGAAATGGACTTTAAAGTCAGTGGAAAAGAGGAAAGTTTCTCGGTTTACACCACACGTCCCGATACCGTCATGGGCGTCACCTATGTCGCGGTTGCCGCACAACACCCGTTAGCCCTAGAAGCGGCTAAAAGCAATCCAGCACTGGCTGCATTTTGTGAAAAATGTAAAAACGTAAAATTAGCCGAAGCTGAAATTGCGACCATGGCCAAAGAAGGTGTTGATACTGGCCTTAAGGCTATTCACCCTATCAGCGGTTTAGAAGTGCCAATCTGGACGGCAAACTTTGTGTTGATGGGTTACGGATCAGGCGCGGTAATGTCTGTACCTGCTCATGATCAGCGTGATTATGAGTTTGCTAAAGCATACGGCCTGGAAATTAAAGCGGTGATCAAACCTGCCGATGCGGATGTTGATGTCTCGGTTGAAGCTTACATTGAAAAAGGTGTTTGTTTTGATTCCGGCGAATTTGATGGTTTAGACTTTAGCGCTGCATTTGATGCCGTAGAAGCAAAATTAGTCGCGGATAACAAAGGCAAGCGTCAAGTGAACTTCCGTTTACGTGATTGGGGTGTTTCCCGTCAGCGTTACTGGGGCACCCCCATTCCGATGCTTAACCTAGAAGACGGCTCCGTTGTGCCTGTCCCGGAAGACGAGCTGCCGGTTATTCTACCTGAAGATGTACAGATGAACGGTATTGTATCTCCGATTAAAGCCGATCCGAACTGGGCTAAAACAACTTATAAAGGCCAGCCTGCAACACACGAAACAGACACTTTTGATACCTTTATGGAATCAAGCTGGTACTACGCACGTTACTGTTCCCCGCAAAGCGATGATGCGATGTTAGATCCTGAGAAAGCCAACTACTGGCTGCCGGTTGATCAATACATAGGCGGTATTGAGCATGCAATATTACACCTTCTATACTCACGCTTTTTCCATAAATTATTACGTGACTTTGGTTTAGTCAATTGTGATGAACCGTACAAAAAACTGCTTACGCAAGGCATGGTATTAGCGGACGCTTATTATTATGAAGATGCTAAAGGCGGCAAAGTCTGGGTTGCACCGACAGATGTTGATACTGAAACCGATGAAAAAGGTAAAGTCATTTCAGCCACCACTAAAGACGGGAAAACGGTTATTTATGACGGCATGAGCAAAATGTCTAAATCTAAAAATAACGGTATTGACCCGCAGATTATGATCGATAAATATGGCGCAGACAGTGTGCGTTTATTTATGATGTTTGCAGCACCTGCTGATCAAACATTAGAATGGTCAGACTCTGCGCTTGAAGGTTCATTGCGTTTCTTAAAACGTTTATGGAAAGTGGCTTTTGACCACGTCGCATTGGGCGTAGTGGTCGATTTAGATCTTAAATCACAAACGGAAGCGCAAAAAACACTGCGCCGCGAACTGCATAAGACAATTGCAAAAGTGACCGATGATATCGGCCGTCGCCAAACCTTTAACACCGCAATTGCCTCTGTTATGGAGCTGATGAATAAATTAACCAAAGCATCGGCAGAAACGGATCAGGATCGTGCTATTTTACAGGAAGCACTGGTTGCCACTACTAAATTACTGGCACCTATTACGCCGCATATCTGCGCAGAACTATTTGAAGTATTAGGTCAAAGCGAAGATATTTTAAATGCACCTTGGCCAACGGTTGATGAGAGTGCATTGGTTGAAGATTCCAAGCTTATCGTGGTGCAAGTAAATGGTAAATTACGTGCTAAATTGACCGTTGCTGCGGATGCACAACAAGAAGCGGTTCAGGCCATTGCCATGGAAGATGAAAATGTGAGTAAATTTACCGATGGAAAAACCATTCGTAAAATCATTTTTGTTCCCGGTAAATTATTGAATATAGTGGCTAACTAACGCTTATTTAGCAATATGTTGCCGGTGTGAATAAGATGTTTTTTTCACCGGCACTCCCTATTTTTACTTAAAAAAAGGCTTCTTATGCAGTCCATAATACGCACCTCTTTTTACACTAAAATCATCTTGATCTTTTTATCTGTTTTATTTATTAGCGGTTGTGGTTTTCATTTAAAGAACAATAATGGTCTTATTGAAAAGTACCCCAAAATTTACCTGCAAAGTAATAATACCAATAGTGAATTAGCCCGTTTTATTAAAATCCGTTTACGGGGTGCCGGCATTGAAATCATTAATCAGCCCGAAGCCGATGTTGCCGTATTAAAAGTCTATCCGGAACGACAATCATCACGCATCATTTCTCTTTATGTTAACGCGCAGAATGCAGAAAAAGAGATAAGTTATAATGTTAACTATTCAATTCAATCCCCCGGTTACCAAACCCAGGACTTTTCCGTAAACCTCTATCGCGACTTTATTGAGAATGCTTCACAAGCTCTGGCAAAATCACGCGAAGCAGAAATATTAACCAGGGAATTGCGCGCTATTGCCGCCGACAGTATTATTGCCACTATGCTCAGCCTAGAAAATAAAAAATAAGCGATAAAAGATGCGTATTTACCCTGAACAATTGACTCAACACCTTAAGCAAAAAATACCCAGCTGCTGTTTGATTTTCGGTGATGAAGCGCTACTTTGTTTAGAAGCGACGGAGCAAATTCAGAAGGCGGCCAAAAATCAAGGGTATTTGGAAAAATTAAGTTTCAGTCTTGATGGTAAATTTGACAGTGATAGTATTTTTGGTCACTTCCAAACGCTTTCCCTTTTTTCTGAAAAAAAAATAATATTATTAACCCTGGCTAAAACCAATAAAGAAAATTGTGCTTTTATTCGGGAAATAACGCCTCTGTTGCATCCAGATACTCTATTGATTTTACAGGGGCCAAAACTCAATAATCAGCAAATGAGCAGTGTCTGGTTTAAAACCTTAGAGCAACAGGGGATCTATATTGCAACCAACCTCCCCCAGGCTCATCGTTTTCCTCAGTGGATTTTTCAGCGTCTTAAAGCCTTAAATCTGCACGCAGATAAAGACATTGTTGATTATCTTTGTTTGCATTTTGAAGGTAATTTATTAGCTGCTAAACAAGAGTTTGAAAAACTGGCGCTGTTATATCCTAAGCAACACTTAACCCTGCGACAAGTCGAAGAAAGCATCACTACCCACAACCACTTTAGTCTTTTCCAATGGATTGATAGTTTATTGGATGGAGATCAGGTGCGTGCGGTCCGTATTTTAAAGCAGCTAAAAGCCGAAGGGACTGAGCTGTTATTACTCTGCGCGACATTAAACAGTGAGATCCAAAAGCTCCTTAAACTTAGCTATCAAAGCCAACAGCAGCCTTTAACGCAGTTATTAAACCAACAGCAACCAAAACTTTGGCCGGCAAAACAGCAGTTAATAAGAGATGCATTAATACGTTTAGATATCAGCAAGCTTGAAAAAATGGTTATTCAGTGTGCAGAAATAGAAATTTCTATTAAAGTAGAAAATAGGGATTCTGATTGGTTAACACTTAACCAGATTACATTCTCTTTTTTCTGATTTCAAAGGACAGTTATCAACATGGATATTCAACAGCAGGTCATCGGTGTTTTAGGCAGAATTTGCGCCCAGCACTTGAAATCAATGAAGCACTTTCTCTCCAGCAGCCTTTTA
>JBLIEH010000070.1:0-8412 GCA_047632875.1 Psychromonas sp.
TGAAGCTTGATGAAGCTATTCAGGTTTTTCTCACGGCGGAAGAGCAGGCACTGCGCTTACATTCTGGGATGCGCGCTGTCGATTTAGGCGCCTGCCCCGGTGGTTGGACATACCAGCTTGTTCGCCGCGGTTTGTTTGTGACTGCTATTGATAATGGTGCTATGGCGCAAAGCCTGATGGATACCGGGCAGGTTACCCATTATATGGTTGATGGGTTTAAATATGAACCGGAGCGGAAGAACATCGACTGGCTGATATGTGACATGATTGAGAAACCTAAACGGGTGGTCAAACTGATGGCGCAATGGTTAATTGACGGTTGGTGTAAAGAAGCTATTTTTAACCTTAAATTACCCATGAAAAAACGTTACCAGGAAGCGTCTGAAGATATCAAAATATTAACCGATATGTTCGAAAATGAAGGCCTTAAGTATGAATTGCAAGCGAAGCAGCTTTACCATGATCGTGAAGAGATAACCCTGCATGTTCGTTTAATCGGTAATCACTGGGGTAAACAACTGGGTAATGGTTAAGCATTAATATATACCAAATCCCTTAATTTTCTGTTCATTTATGCTGGTTAAAATACATGCTAGCTAGACATAAAACTGCGTTTTAGTCTTTGTAATTTATTTTGTAATTAGAACAACTAGTTACTGCAATCAATGCCTTGCTTTCATGCATTTTTCCTGCGCCTAAACAGAGCATTTAATTAATGGAATTGGTATCAGTTATTTCGGCCATCACAAACAGCCCTGAATGCTTATCCCCAAGTACGGAATCTACCCGTATCAATGTGCACAAAATTACTGTTAGGGTAGTAACCTACGCCTCCCGCTTTCAATGATAATGCGGCTTTTTTAACTTCAATTAATGGTACATCCTGCAGACGAAAATCAATCGCTTGTCCCAGCATATGCAGACTTTTTTTCGCCACACCGCTTGACTGAGCACTCAGCATTTTATTGGTTTCTGGGGAACGATAACCCGAAATTAATTGCACTTGAGTATCACAGCCAATGGTTTTTTGAATGGCCGTTAATTGATCGAATAAGCGTTTGTCCATCTCGGTTATTTCATTAAGACGAAAATCACGACAGAAATGATTGATTTTTTTCATTTCACTGCGTTGATAGTTTTTACCATCAAAATACTGCGTCAGTAATTCTTCACCTGTATGAAGATTATTTAGCTGTAACTCTCTCGGAGAGGACGTAAGTAATGATGCGAAAGAAGTTGAAGGGATGCATATTGTGCCCAAGGCGACGATACCCGTTAACATCGCATTTCGACGACTAAGATCAGTTTTTGGCATAGGACTCAACAGTATAAAAGGAAGAAATAAATAATAGAAAGGGTGAAAATACGGATTTTTTATAGCGCAGTCAAATTTAAAATGACGGCATAAGCCCTGTTAAATATGTTTTTATTGGTTAGTTACTGAACAGTATGCGTTTTTTCCTTACATTGTGCAGAATAAAAAATAATCAATTTTTTATTCTTCCGGATTTGTCGTAATGATAGACATCATTTCTAAACTGTGTGAAGCCAAATTGATCCACCCATACGGTTTCATAGATGGCATAAACTTTGATATTTTTCTTTAGACTGAGCATGCTGGTTTCTGTACTGTGCTGATGCTTTTCATAATCTCTGAAGGAGTAGCCGGATTTGTCTATTAATAATTGTGCAAATTGTTGTGCTTTTTGTATGCGTATGCACCCCGAACTAAATGCTCTGTCTGATTTTTCAAATAAATGTTTTGCCGGCGTGTCATGTAGATAGATAGCATCTTTATTGGGCGTGTTAAATTTGTATAAACCAAGTGCATTCGTCCGGCCTGATTTTTGTCGCAATTTATAAGGAAAATTATTGGCAGTGATTAATTTCCAGTTAATTGTATCTGCATCTATCACCTTTTTACTTCGATAATTTTCAATGATCTGATAGTTGTGCTGATTTAAGTAATTAGGGTTGGATAACACTTTCGGCAGAATATCCTCACGCATTATTATTGTAGGTACATTCCATGATGGGTTGAATACAATAGTATCAAGGTTCGCTGAAAAGAGGGGGGTCTTACGCTTTGTTTGCCCTACTATAATTTTACTTTCGAATACTTTTTGACCCGCTTCCCAATATTCCATTTTATAATTTGGAATATTGACTAATATTTTATTGCTGCTTTCTACTGTTCGTAATTGTTGCCTGAGAATATTTAAAGCCATTAAGCGGACTCTTTCTTGACGACTCATATTAAGCCAATATTGGGTTTTACTTCCAATAACAGCATCGGGCAGTAAACCATGGCGAACTTGAAACGCGCGAATGATTGTGCCAAGTGCCGGGTTATATAATTGATTGTTTTCTAACTCGAACTGGTGTTTTCTTTGCGCAGATAACTGACCTGAAATTTCTAATCGGGATAAAAGAATGGTTTTTTGTTCAAGTATATCGCCTATTTTTGAAAATTGATCAAATTTGACTGCGTCAAAATTTTGATCAGGGGTGTTTTTGAATTGTACCAAGTTGTTATAAAGCGCGGTTTGCTGAGTTGAAATTGGTGATAAAGCGTGTAAATAGTAAAGCCTCATTTGATCAGAATCGGCATTGAAAAAGTTGTCGATAGATATCTGTGAAGGAGAATCTATTTTTTTGATTCTTCCACCAAACAACCATGAATTTCCTTTAGCGGGTATTTGTTCACTGTAGGATAGATAAAAAAGTAACATATCCGATGCGATAAGTTCATACTGCTGCCAATCTTTTTCGTCACTCGCTTTTAATAATTTTTGATAGCTATAAAGCAGATCATCGCTAATATCTGCAAGCACGATTAATGATATCTGTTTTTCAAATTCGTTCCGCAAAGCCGGGTCTATCCAGAATTCTTTATCTGGATGTTGTTGATAGATAGCTTCGATTGAGGTCAGATATTTCAGATTGAGTTTGTTTACTTGATTAATATTAACAAGTTCAGCTTGTAAAGGCACAGTCACTATTTGCCAGAAAAGAGAAAGTAGGAGAGCTGTTTTCCACCAATGCTTTGTATTCATATTGCTCCTTACAATGAAAAACTAAATTAAATTGTGAGAATAAGTGAATTTTTGTAGCTCAACTCGTGACCAAATAAAGTGTTAGTGGTAAAGCTTCTGCTTAAGAGTATAGCACAAGAAATTGATCGTTTTATGTGCGAGATTTTAAGATGGATTGTATTTTAACTACTTGTTTTTATTTGGAAATTCTCTGTTTATTTTGTATTCGAAGGAGGTCACATAGCCTTCCAGTTGCTCAATGTTTAACTGCATTTGATCTAATTCAACGCTTATGTTGTCTAATATTTTCTGCGCAGAATCACCTGTCTGCCAAGCTTTCTTTTTAACCTTATGCTTTATATAGGCATTTTGTTGCCACTGCTGTTTTTCCGGTATTTTATCTAACATTAAATATGCCATAACATAGGCGATAGCCACAAAAAATCCTGCGGTAAATAAAAATGCTGAGACTACTAGTAACCGGACGATCCATACTTCAATCGAAAAATACTCTGCTATTCCGGCACACACCCCCCCTAATTTGGCGTTTTCAGGATCTCTGTAGAGTGTTTTTTTATTCATTTTCCCCTCCATTGCGGTGCTTCTTTATCAAGAATTTTTTCCAATGAGGCTATTCGCTGCTGCATCTCTTCAGTACGTTTCACCAGGGATTGTAGACGTTCTTGATCGACGGCGGATAAACCTTTGCTAGTCTGCTTTTGACTGCGGTAATACAGGAATAACCATAACGGCGCGACGAAGATAAAAAAGACGCTTAATGGTATTGCAATATAATTCATGTGAATTCCTTGGAAATTTAAATCAAATCGTTAATTTTTTTCTGTTAACGCAGGACGTTATAATATAGACCGATAAATATAAACTAATTTTAGTTTTGTAACTCATCTTTTTTACATAGAGCACTAGATCCTTGAAAGCAAGCGTGAAACCACTTTTATAAAAACCTTTTTAATTAAAGTGAGTTTGTGCAAGTAACACTAATAATAAAATGGCTATATTCGCTAATTAGGTCTTTAATAGTTTGATCTTCTTTAAATCAAACTAAAGTAAACCCTGTTTCTTTTTGTTGTATAGTCGTGGAGTTATTATGACCAAGTCATTAAATCAAGTCGTCGTCAGTTATCAAGATTTGTGCGCTAAGGGACTGATAAGCGATCTTAAACAAGCTGCTTTATGCGATGTGAGAACACTATGCCGTCTATCCTGTAATAATTGCCCAAATGTCTGTACCGATATCAATTTAAAAAAAGTATCTCTTGTCGGTCTGCAACCTAACTTTCTTATGATTAAGCACAGTGAAAACGAAGATCTTGATATGTATATGAGTGCTGATAATATTATTATCTGGCTTGATAAACATGGTTTAGCTTATCAGTTCTCTTAGCCTGCATAGTCTCCCACTATTTTCTTAAGTATTACACTGTCGCTGTGATAATCGACTGATAATATTTTTTATAAAAAATGTCAATATTTAACCTCTCTATCGGCTTTTCCGTGTAACATAATAGCATCATCTTACAATCCAAAACCGAGGTCAGTATGGCTGGAACAGCAGCAGCTTTGCACATTTTAGTGAAGCATAAAGAACAAGCGGAAGAGATCCTTTTACAGTTAAAGAAAGGCGTAAAATTCCAAACATTAGCAAAGAAATACTCAAATTGTCCATCGGGTAAAAAAGGGGGTGATCTGGGTGAATTTAAAAAAGGTCAAATGGTGCCTGCTTTTGATAAGGTTGCCTTCACTGGCGAAATTTTAACTCCGCATTTAGTTAAAACCAAGTTCGGCTGGCATGTGCTAAAAGTTTTGTACCGCACTTAACATCTCCTTTTATAATGAGATTTTTAAGATCGATACAATCTAATTATTTTGCTTAAAATCTAATAACGCATAATCCACAGCGTCGACAATGGAGTCAAATGTCAGATGGGCTGCGCTGATTTTATGCTCATCGCCTCTTTGATATTTTCCCGTACGCACCAAACCGGCATGCAGCCCGGCATTTATTGCGCCCTCAATATCCCCATAGATATCATCGCCAATCATCAAAACCTGAGTTGCACTGAAACCCGTTGATTGAAGCGCTTGTTGGAAAAAATCTTTGCTGGGTTTTCCGATGATAATAGCTTGTGTGGATGCCGCAAACTCAATGGCCTGTATAAAGGGGCCTGCATCCAGTTGTAACTGGTCATCTAATTTAAAATAACGATTGTAGCCAATGCCGATTAGCGCTGCTCCTTGTTGGCATAATTGAAAGGCGCGATTTAACTTATCATAACAAAAATCCTGCTCAGCATCGCCAATCACAACGGCATTAGGATCTGTCTGAAGCAGATCCGCGAATTCGCTTTTGATATTGTGGTGAATAAGGCAATAGGGGCGAAGTTTTTGTTCTTGCAGCCACGCATGAACAGCAACAGGTGCGGTAAAAAGCTCATCTTCCTGCAGCTCAAACCCTAAAATTTGAAGATCATTTAATAGCTGAGCACGGGTTTTACGCGCGGTATTAGTAACAAAACGTAATTGTAATCGGCTTGCTCTTGCTTTTTCAATTGCCGCGACAGCTCCGGGAATGACTTTGTCGCCTTCATACAATACGCCGCTTAAATCAATAAAAAGGGCTTTTAACATCACCATCCACTCCGCGCTGTGTACCTGCCTACAGTATAGAATAAAAGCTAACACTATTTAGCGTTGTTGCTAAGGCTGCCTAATGGTTATGCACTTTGCCCGTGTGTTTTTGGGTGTAAAAGCGTCTGCCAACAGCACTTGTTAAGCAGCCTCAATAATCAAGAGCAGCAGTTTTTTTGTTTGAGTTTTTTAGGGAGCATATCATAAAGGACTTTTGCCATTAATATTGCCAGGATAATGGCTGAGGCGTGAACGACTATCTCTGGTAACAGCTGATGTTGTTCACTTATTTTAGGTGCGACTAAAATACCAAAAGTGCTGACTAAATAGTTAACTAATACCCCCGATAACAACGCAACGCTTAATACCCCTCCCAGATATCCCCACAGTGCGCGTTTCCCGAGTTCCTTAGCGACCACACCTAGGGTTGCTATATTAGTGGCAGGTCCTGCTAACATAAAGACTAATACCGCTCCCGGTGATACGCCTGCTAATAATAATCCTGCCGCGATCGGTGTTGAAGCCGTTGCGCAGATATACATAGGTACGGAAATTATCACCATCACCAACATGGCTAATATGCCATCACCCCATTGTACTAAAAAATCAGCGGGTACATAGGTCTGTACCAGGGCTGCAAAGAACAAGCCGATCAGCAACCAAACAGTTATATCCTTTACTAAATCCGTTGCGGCAAAATGAAATCCTTTAAGGATCCGGCTAACAATTGAGGTACCTTGCAATTGTGTTGCAATATCTTGATGAGTGGACTCGCAACATGCTGCTGTCTCAGTTTGTTTATGCGCAGTGTCATGAGTTGATTCGCAGCATTCTACCGTATCAGGTTGCTTAGCTAAAGTGTCGGCGCAACAGTGCGTATCCACAGCACTGACAACGGGGAATTTGTCAGCAGTACAGCAAGTGCTTTTATTCTCGCCTTTGAAAGGCTTTGTATTGTCATTCTTATGGTTTTTTTCACTTTTATTTTGCTCGTCATCTTTGCCGACCAATAAACCTGCAACGATTGCGCTAGTAATTGCGGCTATGGGTCTCACTACCGTCATAAAAGGACCGAGTAAAACATAGGAAACTGTTATTGAATCGACTCCCGTTTCTGGTGTTGAGACTAAAAAAGAGGTGGTTGCCGCTTTAGATGCGCCTGACCGCCTTAGGCCCACCGCGGCGGGAATAACGCCGCATGAACATAAGGGTAAAGGTGCACCAATTAAAGCCGCTTTTATCGTACTTTTAAAACCGTGTCCCCCTAACTGATTGTGGATCCATTTCATAGGGACAAACATCTTCAGCAACCCCGCGAAGATTAAACCTAATAATAACCAGGGGGCCGAGTCTAAAAAGAGATCGATAAAATTAAGTAGTAACATAATTAAGCCCTATTTTGTATCGTGAATATGTTGATGGTGATGCCCGTTGCCAGTACAATTTATTACTGATGACTTTGATTCTAATGCTTCGAGAATAGAACAATGTTCAGCGCTTTCCAGTCCGCCACAACAGGCATTAGAGAGTTGTTGTAAAGCGTGCTTAAAATAATTGAGTTGTTCTATTTTGTCGTTGATATCTGCTAATTTGAGATCCACGAGACCTTTTACATCTGCGCAGGCTTTATTTGATTTATTAAGATCAACAGAAAGGAGTTCTGAAATTTCCACGAGCGTAAAACCTATGGCTTTGGCCTTTAAAATAAAGCGCAATCGTTCAGCATCCTTTTTTGTGTAGATTCTATACCCCGCATCGGTTCTTGATGATGGCGCAAAAATTCCCTGCTTATCGTAAAACCTTAGGGTATCTGTCTTTATATTACATAACTTTGCAAGTTCACCTATTTGGTACATTTTTTATCCTTAATGAGGTAACTTGTGCCTAGTATAAACCTTGGAGTTAACTCAAAGGTAAAGGGATTTTGTTTGTTAATTGTATTTAATCGAAGTTATCAACCCGTCATCATTTAACTGATCTTTATATTCTAAGCTGTTTGTTGATTTTTTTGTGAAATATTGTGATTAATCATATTCATTTGAGGTTGGTAGAAAAACAGAATGCAGTGATTATTATTTAATTAATACAAATAGTTGTGTGTTTTTATTTTTTTATAGCGCGATTCTGGCGTTGCTCTGTAGACTCTTTATGGCGTCTAAGGGTGATTAACGAACTTGGCAGGCTTATCTTTTGCTGAAGGCTACGATAAACTGTCTTTTTTGCATAACTGTCGTTAGGGATGTTTTTTGAAGCATATTATAGTATTTTTTTTCTCACTGGTTGTTTTAAGTGCAATGGCACCGGTATCCGCTAAATCAACTTCACCTTCAAAAATAGAAATTGAGTTCAACAAGCAGTTTAAGCAGGCTATGCGGGTTAATAACATCCCCGGTGCCGCTTATGCCATTGTGCGAGGTGACCGAGTATCGGTAATGAAAGCCTATGGGATGCGTGGAAACAAGAATCGCAAGGCGATCGACAAACAAACTTCATTTAGATTAGCCTCGGTATCAAAAACATTTTCCGCCGAGTTAGCTGCGCTGATGATAGAAAAAAAAGCATTCTCCTGGGACGATTCTATTGTCGATTATATTCCTGAATTTAAGCTTAAACAGGCAGGTCAAGCAGAAGCTATTACCATCAAGCATGTGCTAAGTCACAGCAGCGGATTAATGCCCAATGCTTTTGATGGTTATTTAAAAGGCCGTTTTCAATTTGACAAAATCAT
>JBLIEH010000071.1:0-8313 GCA_047632875.1 Psychromonas sp.
GCCTGTTTTTTAAGTGCTTTCGCTCCGTTAACTGTTTCGCCAACCGCAGCATGGCTGGGAATTCGGGTATAGAGTAACTGGTAAAAACCGACTAAAATAAGGAAGTGCAGATCGCGCTGCTTACCCTTTAATGCTTTGTCCATCAGAGAGCGACAGAAAAAATCTAAGCGCGGCAGGGTCCGTAAAACGCCGTAACAAAGTACCTGTAATAAGGCTTTATCTTTAGGAGAAAGATCCTGTTGAGCGGGTGGTAAAACATTGGATAATGATTGTCCCTGCTCGACCACTTGATTTAAAATTTTGGCCGCTAATGCTCTTACATTCATTTAATTAACCTTGCTGTAATAAAGTGCCCTGCGCAAACAATTCACGACGAGAATTTAAAATATCTTGTACCGGTAGCGCTTTTTTCCCCGCCAACTGGATCACCTCAAGGTTTATAATACCTTTACCCGTTGCGACTTGAATGCCATTTTTACTCGCCGCAATAATAGTGCCTGCTGGCAGGTCACTCTCATTGTCAAGTAAACTTGCCTGATGCACTTTGATGGCTTTATCTGCAAGCATAAAATAACTTACCGGCCATGGATAAAATGCCCGGATGCAGCGTTCAATAAAGTCGGCCTCTTTAGACCAATCGATCAATGCCTCACTTTTACTCAATTTCTTAGCATAACAGGCGAATTTTGGATGTTGTTTTTCAGCCTTTAATTCACCCTTGACGAGTTTATTAATAGTATCAACTAATACATCAGGCGCTTGCAGGGCAAGTTTTTCATAGAGCGAAGCGCTGGTTTCATCAGGGTCAATCGGACAACTTACTTTAGCCAGCATATCACCGGTATCCAGACCTTCGTCCATCTGCATAATGGTGACGCCCGTCTGCTCATCACCCGCCCAAATTGCACGTTGAATGGGTGCGGCGCCCCGCCAGCGAGGCAGCAATGAGCCATGCACATTTAAACAGCCCAAACGCGGTATCTCTAATACCGAGGTTGGTAATATTAAACCGTATGCAACCACTATCATAAGATCGGCATTTAACCCGGCAAGTTGCTCAATACTGCCCGCCTCTTTGAAGTTATCGGGCTGATAGACGGCAATTTGGTGCTGCACAGCAAGCGCTTTGACGGCACTCGCGGTTAATTTTTTTCCGCGTCCTGCCGGACGATCCGGTTGTGTATAAACGGCAATCACATTATGCTCAGAGTTTATCAATGCATTAAGATGCTTAGCCGCAAAGTCAGGTGTACCGGCAAAAATTATATTTAGTTTTTCCAAGAGAAACCTTAAAGTCAAAATAATGGATATTTTTTGGTTAGTAGATTACGCTCTATTTGACTCTTATAACGAGCAAAAAAGAGTATCACCAAA
This sequence comes from Psychromonas sp., assembly GCA_047632875.1. Lineage (GTDB taxonomy): Bacteria > Pseudomonadota > Gammaproteobacteria > Enterobacterales > Psychromonadaceae > Psychromonas. The sequence goes on from JBLIEH010000071.1 coordinate 1,375, forward strand.
CCTATACGTGATTTTTTTGTAATTTTTCCAGTTTTATTTTGATCCGTTTTTGTTTCAAGGGTGACAAGTAGTCAATGAATAATTTTCCATTGAGGTGATCAATTTCATGCTGAATACAAACAGCCAGTAAACCGTCAGCATTTAAGACCTGCTGCTTACCTTCAAGATCTAAGTATTCCAAGGTAACAAACTCGGCACGTTTAACCTCGGCATTGGTTTCTGGAACGGAAAGACAACCTTCTTCCGAGATTTCTTCTCCTGAAGATTCTACAATGACCGGATTGATGATCACCATTGGCTGATCCCGCTGCTCCGAGACATCAATCACAACAAGGCGTTGATGGAAATTTATTTGCGTAGCAGCAAGACCGACACCGTCTTCGTCGTACATGGTTTCAATCATGTTTTCAGCTACTTTTTTAAGTTCTGGCGTGATCTGTTCAACAGGTTTCGCAACTGTTCTTAGTCGTTTATCTGGAAAACATAAGACTTCGAGTAAAGCCATGATATTATCTCGTCCTATTGGTTAATGTTAAAGAGCTCTAATTCTAGTCATTTCCGAATACAAAAAAAAGTTTTATTAGTCATCAGACAAGGATTGTTATGAAATTAAACCTAATTACGGCTTTCTTGATAGGTATTGTGGTTTCTGTTGTTGCTCTCGCCGACACCCTTACCCTAAAAGATAATCACCCCGAAACTTATCAAGTTGTTAAAGGAGATACATTATGGGATATTTCCGCTCATTTTTTAAATTCTCCCTGGTTATGGCCGCGTTTATGGCAGGCAAATGGTCAAATTGAAAATCCGCACCTTATTTATCCCGGTGATCTACTAAGCTTAATTTGGGTTGATGGAGAGCCTAGACTTTCGCGCAAGAGATTAAAAAAATTATCACCAACACCACGCTTACAGGAAAAGCATGCGGCAATCCCAACGATTCCGCTAACTTCCATTTCCGCTTTTTTATCACGGGACCATATCATTGATCCGCTCTTATTGGCTGATGCACCGCGTTTACTCGGTGACGCAAGAGCAACACCGCGTTTCTTTGAGGGGGATGTTTTTTATGGGCAGGGCCAATACGATAAAGGCAAGTTGTATGGTGTTTATCGTTTGGCTGAAGACTATATAGATCCTGTGAGTAACGAGTTTTTAGGTAAGCACCTGATCTTTATCGGCCACTCGGAAGTCTCTAAAAACCCCAATGTGAGCAGCACAGAACAGGTCACGCCACATGATTTTATCAGCAGTTCAAGGGAAGCTCGTCAGGGTGATTTGATACTGCCCATTCCGGAACATGAAACACTGCCGGCATACTTTTTACCCCAATCGGTTGCAAAAACAACTAAAGGTCAGATTATTGGGGCACTTAACAATGCCAGAGCAATTGCCAAATGGGATATTGTGGTGATCAACAAGGGTCAACGAGATAATATCCAAATAGGCTCGATGTTTTCTATCTTACAATCAGGTCCAGGTGTTTTAATTAATAAAACCAGGGTTGTTTATCAGGAGGATGCTTCACACTTTAGCCAAATAGGCAGCCCGGATCTAACAATACCGGCGGAGCGTGTTGGTGAATTATTGGTATTTAAAGTCTATGATAAGGTGAGTATCGCCATGGTAATGCGCAGCTCCGATGTGATGGGGGTAAACTATAAAATACAAGGCCTGGAGTTTTAGGCCTTTAATATCATGTTAGTATCTGACCCGATTAATCTTAGGATCAGATACTAACAAGGCAGGTAACTATTCAATTCAACTTGTTTTCACAACAAAATAATGAACATAATAGTGCTTATCATACCCGCGATTGGATGATTTTAGACGCCATCCCTGCGCTCCCTAAACGCACCCTATTAAAACTGCTCAGTTACCATTCGATTGAGCAGTTATTACAGTTATCTCGAGATCAACTGCAAGCCTATGGATTAAAAGAAACGCAAATAACGGCTTTGCTTAAACCAAATTTAAAATTAATTGAAAGTAATCTGTCCTGGTTAGATAACTCACCACAAAACCATATCATTTGTTACGACAACCCAAATTACCCGCCATTATTAAAAGAAATAAGCAGCCCCCCGTTAATACTTTATTTACAAGGTAATATCAGTTTATTAAGCACCCCTCAGATTGCCATAGTCGGCAGTCGTAGCTGTACGCCATACGGGGAGGAGAAGGCTTCTCAATTTGCACAGCAATTGAGCACTTCAGGCTTTACCATTACCAGTGGTTTAGCTATTGGTATTGATGGCTTTGCGCATCAGGGAGCAATTAACAAACAGGGTAATACCATTGCTGTTTTGGGCACTGGATTGAATAACATCTATCCCAAGCGTCACCTTAAACTCGCACAGCAAATAAAAGAAAATGGATTGTTGGTTTCAGAATTTTGGCCAAACGCTGCCGCATACCCAAGTAATTTCCCCAGACGTAATCGTATTATTTCGGGCTTAAGTTTAGGCGTATTAGTAATTGAGGCTTCAAAACGCAGTGGATCATTAATTACTGCACGCTATGCATTAGAACAAAATAGGGATGTTTTTGCCTTACCGGGTTCAATTGATAATAGCGAGGCCTGCGGCTGCCATCAACTGATTCAACAGGGTGCAAAGCTGGTCATGAATGCACAGGATATATGCGATGAATTTATTCACTTATGTTTACCCTCTTCTAGCTGCGATGAGAAAACAGCAATCCTTGCCACACCTAGCCCCCCTCTTTTGAAGCATATTGATTTGCATCTCACTACATTTGAGCAATTACTGGATCGGAGCGGTCTCGATGTCGCGAGCTTACAAAATCAGTTAATAGAACTTGAGATAACTGGTAGAATAACAGTCACAGCCCAAGGTTATATAAAGTTAAGCAATTAGATGTGCTTGTCATTTTTTCACCATCATTAAAAAACAAGGTTAAATATGTTTGAAATAATCATGTATCTATTTGAAAGTTATATGCAAATTGATCAAAGCATTGAAATAGATGCGCAGGAAATCACCGATGAATTATTGGAAGAAGGTTTTCAGAAGAGCGATATTTCAAAAGCACTCGCATGGCTTGATAATCTCACCAGCTTACATGAACAGAATCTGCAGAGTAAAACGCAATTAGCAAAAGAAACCTCACATCGGATTTACAGTGCGGCTGAACAGCACAGGTTAAGCTGCGAATGTCAGGGTTTTATCTCCTACTTAGATCAGGCTGACATATTAAATACCCACACACGAGAAGTTGTGATTGATTGTGTGATGTCTTTAGACGTGGACGAATTAACGCTTCCTGATCTTAAATGGTTAATATTAATGGTCTTATTTAATGATCCAAATAGTGAAGATGCATTTTTACAGCTTGAATCTATGCTACTTGATTTTGAAGATGGACTCATTCATTAAGATGCCAAAGAGCCTAAAAGGTTTACATAGCGATCACCAAAAAAGCAAAGAACTCTGTCCGGAGTGCGGCTGTGAACTGCATATACGTAATGGTAAACAAGGTACTTTTCTCGGCTGCTCAAACTATCCCGAGTGCAAATATTTACGCCCTTTACATGAAAAAAGTGAAATAAAAAAAGTCCTGCCTGGTACCCAATGTCCGCTTTGCGGGCAAGAACAAGTGCTGAAACAAGGTAAGTACGGATTATTTGTCGGCTGCAGTGCTTATCCTGAATGCGCGCATACGGAACAACTCTCTGAAAAAAAAGAGATAACAGAAGAAAAAGACTTGGTGCCCTGCCCTTCATGTAAAAACGGACATTTAATCAAACGTCAATCTCGCTTTGGTAAAACCTTTTATGCCTGTGATAACTACCCAAGTTGCAAATATGCAGTTAATGACAAACCGGTCAATGAATTTTGTCCGGACTGTCACTGGCCAATTTTGGTGGAACGAAAAACAGCCAGTGCATTTCGCATAATATGTCCAAAAAAAGGGTGTGGTTATCGCGGCAAGCCTATATAATCATCGTTTTTAAGCTAAATTTTTAACCAACAATCCAAAGAGGAAAGAACCTTGACTAAACCTTTTGTAGCCATCTTAATGGGATCTGATTCTGATCTACCTGTTATGCAAGGTACTATTGAGATATTAAAATCTTTTGCTATCGATTTTGAAGTTAAAGTAACTTCAGCACACCGTACGCCAGCCGCGACACATGCATATGTAACCGATGCAGAAAAACGTGGTTGTAAAGTATTTATCTGTGCTGCCGGTCTTGCTGCGCACTTAGCCGGAGCTGTTGCCGGGATAACTACGCGACCAATAATTGGCGTGCCAATCGACTGCGGCCCTTTAAACGGCCAGGATGCATTACTGTCAACGGTCATGATGCCTGCCGGCGTACCGGTTGCAACAGTGGCAATTGGTAGTGCAGGCGCAAAAAATGCGGCTTACCTTGCAGCACAAATCCTTGCGGTTGCCGATGACGAACTAGCCATACGCGTCAAAGAAAATCGTGCTGAAAATGCGCGAGCGGTGATCGCAAAAGATGCGGCACTACAGCTTAAATTAGCAAAGCTTTAACGGATCTACTGCTTTTGTTGAAACAAAGTGAATTAAATAACGCCCTGAAGATACTCCAATCTCAGGGCGTTATTGCTTATCCTACGGAATCTGTTTTTGGTTTGGGCTGCGATCCTGACTGCGAAGCTGCCATTCAAAAAATTCTTTTATTAAAACAACGTCCTGCTCATAAGGGGTTAATTTTAATAGCCGCCAGCATTAAGCAATTAGAAAAATACGCGAATTTTTCTTTGTTAACCGAAACTCAGCTGGCAGCGATGAAAAAAACATGGCCAGGCCCAACCACTTGGATTGTCCCTTCCCATAAAAACATTTCTAAATTGATAAGTGGTGATTTTGATAGTGTTGCAGTAAGAGTGACTGCTCACCCCATCGTCCGACAGATATGCCTAGCATTCAATAAACCCATCATTTCAACCAGCGCGAATTTATCCGGTTTAGAAGCAGCCCTGAATAGCCAGCAAGTTAATAAGATGTTCAAAAAAAAGCCATTGTTGAGCTTAGTTATCGATGCCCCTGTCTCTGGCCTATCAACCCCAACACAAATTTTTGATGCATCAACTGGAAAACGGTTACGATAACTAACTTTTTATGCACGATAAATTTCCACAGATAATTTTAAAATGTTAAATTATCTGTTATCAGCAAATCGCCTTATATTCTGGAGTCCACATGGATAACTATGCCGTCTTTGGCAATCCAATTAAACAAAGTAAATCCCCCTTTATCCACACTTTATTTGCCGAGCAAACACAAGAAAAGATGGTTTACAGTGCCATTGAACCAGCAGGAGATGATTTTAATGCTGCTTTAAAAGATTTTTTTTCCAAACAAGGGAAAGGCTGTAATATTACCGCCCCCTTTAAAGAGCAGGCATACCAATACGCTCAACAGTTAACAGAACGGGCAGAATTGGCCGGTGCGGTGAATACTTTAAAATTAACCGATGATGGCATTCTAATCGGAGATAATACCGATGGCGCTGGCTTGGTATTAGATCTTAACAATAATCATGTCACGCTTAAGGGTGCGCGTATTTTGTTAATTGGCGCTGGCGGGGCTGCCCGAGGCGTATGTGGGCCGCTATTAGCTGAACACCCAAAAGAGCTAATCATCGCGAATCGCACCTATTCAAAAGCACAAAATCTAACCTCAATATTCACAAAACTGGGTAATATATCCGCCTGTGAATTTTCAGAATTATCAGGTAAATTCGATTTAATCATCAACTCAACCTCAGCAAGTTTACAGGGTGAAGTGCCTCCCATTAGCGCTAAATTAATTCGCCCTGAAACTACAATATACGACATGATGTATTGCGCGCAAGCAACACCCTTTAATGCATGGGCAAAAGAGCAGGGTGCAAGATTTACCATTGACGGTCTTGGTATGTTAGTTGGACAAGCGGCAGAAAGTTTTGCTATTTGGCGCGGCGTAAAACCCGGTGCAAAACAAGTGTTAAATGAATTACGTCATAATTTAGCGACTTGATAAATGAGTCGTTAATAGTAATAATCATTATTTAAAAAGAGAAAAATATGCAGTCTCATCGTGTCAATGAAGTAATTGAATTAATTAAACCCTACTGGTTAAAAAATAAAGAGTTAAGTCTGATAGAAACCTTAGAGCTCCTTGCTCAAGAATCGGGATTTGATCAACCACTGGAACAACTGACTGATGAAATCATCATTTATCATTTAAAAATGGATCAAACCGAAGCAGGTGAGATGATCCCGGGCATTGCCAAAGACTGTGAAGATGACTTTAAAACGGCTTTGTTAAAAGCACGAGGGTTAATTTAAACAGAAAAGCAAAAATGTTCAGCGCGTCAAGCATTTTTTGAATGTCACTGCGTGCAACTTTTTATTTTCCCGTGTACGAACGGGTCATCGCCTCAAGCGCTTAAACGAAAAAATCCCTGCTGACGTGAGTCAACAGGGATTTTTCTGGATTTAATGGCCTAGCTTGTGCGAAACGCTGGCGATGGAACAGGGTTCGCAGAGCTCACCCGCTCGTGACACTTGCCTGTCGGCAAACCTACAGGGCACGCGGAGCTTAGCCCGTTCGTGACACTCAGCTGCCGCTGAACTCACCCCGACTATCACATGGATTTAATGGCCTAGCTTGTGCGAAACACTGGCGATGGAACAGGATTCGCAGAGCTCACCCGTTCGTGAACCATTGCTGCGCAATACTCGCCCTACTATCACATGAGTTGAAACCAACTTCGTTGGTACTCTTAACCTTTCCCCATGCGAGAGCAAGTCAAAAGCTAAAGCCGTAATAATGAAAAAATCCCAGCCCTTCAAAGAAGGACTGGGATTTATCGTTTATTAGGCGCTTGGCGATGACCTACTCTCACATGGGGAGACCCCACACTACCATCGGCGCAATTGCGTTTCACTGCTGAGTTCG
>JBLIEH010000072.1:0-8283 GCA_047632875.1 Psychromonas sp.
TCTTTAAATTCAAAATCATTTTCATCAATCAAGCTTAACATCTCAGTTAAGCGGCCCTGTAACCAGGCGTTTGGATCGCGCTGCTCTAGCGCCCAAACCATAATTTCTAAGCTTTCATCGATTACGCTTCCATCAGCCAGTTGCAGCACAGGAACAGTGCCTTTACTTGAAAGTGCCAACATTTCTGCAGGTTTGTTTTTAAGGATTATTTCACGTAAAAAAACCGGCTGAGAACTGACCGCTATGGCTAAACGAGCACGTATTGCATAAGGGCAACGGCGAAATGAATATAACGTATTGGGCATAAATACCTCGTTAAGTAAGGTGCGTTGTGATCATTTTTCATGTTGCTAGAGAGCATGTTAGGATCAATTTTTCTAAAAACACTTGTTTGGAATAAGACTCATAACGCAGTTAAGCGCTTTTTGACCAATAAAGCAGCTCACTTTTTTAGTGCTTTTGCTATTGGCACACAACGTGGTTGGATATTAACACATAGCCAAATCACCCTAAACATCATCATACTGCTGTCCTATTGCAACCCTATCATTATTTTTGAAATACACGGTCAATCTAAGGCTAATAACCGACGCAGCTCTATTAATGAGGCCTTGGCGCGCGACACATAATCTGCCATCACCAATGAGTGGTTTGCTAATAAACCAAATCCGCTGCCATTTAAAATAACCGGACTCCACAGCGCAGCCTGGGTTAGTTCTAATTCTCTAATTATCTGTTTTAACTTGACCTGCGCATTTTTCTTTTCTAAGACATCAATGAAATCCACCTCGACGGATTTTAAAAAATGCAGAATAGCCCAGGTTGCACCGCGACTTTCATAAAACACGTCATCAATTTGAAACCAAGGGGTTTGTATTGGCATCTGCCCTGTGGTTTCGGTTGATTGCTTGGCACTGGGATGAGCGGCTAATGGGCTGTTATAATTGTCTTGCTCAACACTTGAGCTTAAGCGTTGGGAAAGAGAGACTAAACGTTTTTCCACTGCGCCTAACCAGGCATTTAAATTATCTGCTCTGGGGTAAAATTGAGCATCGCTTTTACTATTTTCAACTAAACGTGTTCGATAACGCACCAGGGAGGCGATAGCTTGCTGGTAGTCCTTTTCAGCACTGGGTAGCGCCCAGTTATTGTGAGAAGTATTGATTTTTTCCTGCGCTTTTTCTAAATCTTTATCGCCCGTTGACTGGGACGGTAAGCGGCTGAAATCTAAACGCATTGCTAATGATAAATCTCTGATTTGCTCAAGGGCAGCATATTCAAAAGCCGGCATATTGTCCATGAATAATCCGGGCGGTGTGACATCATTTGAAAAGAAGCCGCCGGGTTTTTCAATTAACCAGCTGGTGACATCGATTAAGGTTGTCGTTGTGGTATAACCAGGCATTATTTTATGATTATTTATTTTGGCTGTTGTTTGCGCCTTAGCTTTTACATCATAGGTTGAAGGGGGCAATCCCCACCAAATTGATATTAACCAGAGTATAAATGCGATGATCGCCAGGCTGGTGAAAATTCCTTTTTTTACTGAAATAGTCATCTTGGTCCCTCATGTTGATATCCGGAAAAATATTTTAAAGGGTTAATTAAGCAATAACAAGCGCTTATGATTTTAGTCTCTACTTTAGACAAATATTAATAATACCCATTCCGCTCATAATATAATCTATTTGGGCGTAGGGGAAAATCGATCCAAGCTAGGCATTGAACAACTTCCGCTTTGACAAAAAAATAGCCGCAGGGGAAATTGTCGCAACAGATTAATAGCGCCAACAGGAATAGAAAGATTAATTGTAGAAGTCTTATATGGTAATCTTCCGGTAAAATAATTGAACAGGGTTAGTTATGAAGATTTCAATGATTGTGGCGATGGCAGAAAATAGGGTAATTGGTTTGGATAATAAAATGCCATGGCATTTACCTGCCGATTTAATGTTTTTTAAACGAGTCACATTGGGTAAACCCATTATTATGGGGCGAAAAACCTTTCAGTCAATTGGGCGGCCGTTACCCGGCAGAAAAAATATCGTTTTAAGCCGTGATGAAAATCTCCGCATTGAGGGGGTTTGCTGTGTGCAAACCGTTGAGCAGGCACTCGCACTTGTGCAGGATTGTGATGAAGTAATGGTGATCGGTGGTGCAACGATTTATGAGCAGTTTTTGCCACAAGCAAGCCGTTTGTATCTTACTTTTATCGATTTAAAAACCGCGGGTGATACGCAGTTTCCCGATTATAAAATGATTGCCAATTGGCAAGAAATACAAAAAGAAGCGCACCAGGCCGACGCGCAAAACAGCTATAATTATCAATTTGTGACACTGGAGCGCGTGAATAGCTTTAGCTGACCACTAAGTTGTGAAGAACAGGATGTCCTGAATAAAACTCATAACACAGAGAGGGTTGATTTTAACCAGCAAGGCTAAACCCTATTTGATGCCTTTGGTATTTGGCAGTTGGCAAGCAAAAGAGAATATTTTTTTATCTTGCCAACGTAACATGCTCAGGCTATTTCCCCAGACGCAACCGGTATCTAAAGCATAAATTCCCGGTCTGATAACATTACCTAATAACGCCGCCCAATGACCAAAGGCTATGCTGCTGCTCTGATCTAAGGTATTAATATCAAACCAGGGTTTAAGGACCGTGCTGTCTGTTTGCTCAGGGGCGAGTTTGTTAGAAAATTCTATCGAACCATCTAACAGGCAATAACGCATTCTGGTGAAGACGTTAATGATAAAACGTAACCGCTCAATGCCCTGTAAACTATCATCCCATGAAGCAGGATGGTTGCCGTACATATTTTTAAGCAGGGTTTTAAACTCATTACCTTGTAAAATGCTTTGCACTTCTTGTGCATAACCTTGCGCTTTATGGATAGTCCACTGGGGAGATATGCCCGCATGCACCATCACAAAGTTAAATTCAGGGTGGCGTAGGAAAAGCGGTTGAAAACGCAGCCAAGTTAGTAACTCATCACAATCTGGCGCGTTTAATAATGCGCTTAATTTATCACTTTCCCGATCACAGTGGATGCCTTGATAGATGGCTAAAAGGTGTAGATCGTGATTACCCAATACTACCTTTGCACTGTCGCCTAAGCTTTTAACAAAGCGTAATGTTTGCAGCGATTTTGGACCCCGTCCGACAAGGTCTCCGGTTAACCAAAGTTGATCCTTTTTTGGGTCAAATTCCGCCAGTTCAAGGAGTGCTTGAAGTTCATCGAAACAGCCGTGGACATCGCCAACTACATAGGTGGCCATCTTTATTAAGCTTCCTTTAAATCATAAAGATAATTGGCAATATTAACGTACTCTTCCACGCTAATATTTTCTGCGCGTTTGATTGTATCAATACCAATTTCTTGTAATTGTTCAATGCTTAATAAATCACGTAAAGCATTACGTATTGTTTTACGGCGCTGATTAAATGCCATTGAGCAAACCTGAGTGAGGTACTTTAAGTTTTTAGCGACAAAGGGCGGGGTATCATAAGGCTCTAAACGTACCACTGCCGAATCAACCTTTGGTGCTGGTTTAAAAGCCGTTGGGGGTACTTCTAATACAGGAATAACCCGGCAATAATATTGCGCCATGACGGTTAAGCGCCCGTAGGCTTTACAGTTTGGACCTGCACAAAGACGATTTACCACTTCTTTTTGGAGCATAAAATGCATATCGGAAATTTTGTCTGCGTATTTAAACAAATGAAACATCAGCGGTGTTGAGATGTTGTAGGGTAAGTTACCAAAAACGCGCAGTGGTTTTTCTGCACTGGCCAATTTGCCAAAATCAAACTGCATCGCATCGGCTTGGGTAATGTTTAATTTATCGCCTAAGATTGGATGCTCAGCTAAACGCGCTGCCAAATCTCTATCGAGTTCTATGACATTTAAGCATTTCACTTTGCTTGCAACGGGTTCCGTCAGTGCGCCTAATCCAGGGCCTATTTCAACGATATTGTCTTCCCATTGAGGGGCGATGGCCGCAACAATAGAATCAATAATGTAATCATCGTGTAAGAAATTTTGTCCAAAACGTTTACGCGCCGTATGACCTAAGTGTGTTTTATCATTCATCTTGATTTTGCCTTGTTGCTGATACCAAAATATTAATGCTGTGTTCTTCCTGCCAGGATTAACCGGCAAAATAGAACACCTATTTAATGATCTTGGTTTATTATTTATTGGTGCTCTGAATCATAGTAATTGCTTCATTGACTGCGCATAGCAAACTGCCGGGATCTGCTTTACCCGTGCCAGCTAATTCTAACGCTGTACCATGATCCACAGAAGTGCGGATAAAGGGCAGGCCTAAGGTGATATTGACTGATTTTCCAAATCCTTTATATTTTAAAACAGGTAAGCCTTGATCATGATACATGGCTAAAACCGCATCTGCATCTGCTAAATATTTTTCCTGAAAGAGTGTATCGGCCGGTAGGGGGCCGATTAAGTTGATCCCTTGTGCACGTAAGCTCTCTAACGTCGGCTCTATGGTATCAATCTCTTCTCGTCCCATGTGGCCACCTTCTCCTGCGTGAGGATTTAAGCCGCAAACATAAATACGGGGTTGTTTGATGGCGTATTTTGTTTGTAATTCTTGATTTAGTATGTGGATTATTTGCGTTAAACGGGATTCGGTTATTGCCGCGGAAACATCGGCTAAGGGAAGATGCGTTGTGACCAATGCCACACGCAGTCCAGTTGTAACTAACATCATGACCACAAGATCAACACCTGCCTGTTCAGCAAAAAATTCAGTATGACCGCTAAAGGTGACCCCAGCATCATTAATAATAGCTTTATGCACAGGCGCTGTGACAACTGCTGAAAATTCTCCTGACAAGCAGCCGCGACTGGCATAGGCTAGAGTATCTAACACAAACTGCGCATTCAGCGTGTTTAATTTTCCCGCTGTAACGGGGGCCTGCAAGGCAATATGAGCCACTTTTAAAGTGCCAATATGATTGACTTGGGCTGCTATCAGCGGATCATAATCAACCAACTTTACCTGTTCATTAAGTTGAGAGGCGCGTTCAGCCAATAACATTTTGTCTGTGCAAATAATTAATTCCACAGGCCAGGCTTGTTTAGCAAGTTGTAGTATTAAGTCCGGACCAATGCCGCTCGGTTCTCCGGCGGTAATAATTAAACGCTTCACCATTATTCTTTCTCAATAATATAATTTGGATTATTTATTTTAATATAGGCTTCCTGGCGTATTTCATTCATCCAAGCATAAACTTCTGCGGGGAAACGCTGCTGAAATAACATGCTGTAAGCTTTTTGTTTGGTTGCTTGTACCGTGGTATCTGATTCGCGTTTTCCAGTCACTTCGAGGATGTGCCACCCATGCATAGTACGAAACGGCTGGCTGATTTCGCCAATGGGCAGAGAAAGCGCTAATTCTTTGAATTCAGGCACATACATACTGGGATCTGCCCAGCCTAATTCACCACCTTTAACAGCCGAACCCGGATCTTGAGAATATTCGTTAGCTAGCGCGGCGAAGGATTTTTTGCCGCTGATAATATCTTGACGGTAACCTGCCAATAATTGTTTTGCTTTCTGATCGCTCAGAATAATATTAGATTTAATCAAGATGTGGCGTGCATTGACTTCTACAGTCATCACATTTTGATCGCCTTTTTTATCCATTATCTTGATAATATGCAGGCCAAGATCCGACTGAAATGGACCGATGACATCACCTTTATTGGTCTGCTGCTCATTAAAGACGCCTGCAAATAAAGTGGGCATTTCATTGATCGTTCTCCATCCCCAGTCGCCACCTTCAGAGGCTTTCGGCCCTTGCGAGTTAAGCAGTGCTAACTGTGATGCATTGGCACCCTGTTTGATTTGTTTAACCAGATCCTGTGCTTTGTTTTCAACACGTTGTTTTTCTGCCGTCGAACTCTCTTTATCTAACTTAAAAAGAAGATGAACGAAGTTAAATTGGGTGTTTTTTTGTCCTTCGGCATTGATCCGTTTAACCATCTGCTCAACTTCTTGATCCGAAATAGCAATACGGCGGCGAACCTCAACTTGACGAATCTCATTGATGGTCAATTCATCACTGATAGTTTGAACAAATGCAGCGTAATTTTTGCCCTTTTTTTCAAGCTTTGTTTGCAGCTGTTCGATACTCAGACCGTCTTTTTGAGCTATTTGCTGCAACGTTTGTTGCAGTTGCGCATCGTTTATCCGTAATCCGATACGCTGTGCAATTTGCAGTTGTAAACGGTCAGTGATTAATTTATCAAGAATCTGCTTAGTTAATTTATCGCCGCTGGGTAAACTTTGATCGCTATTTTTATAACGTTCTTGAATTTCAAGTTGCGTGCGCTGTAAATCACTGCTTAAAATAACCTCTTGATTAACAACAGCTTCTATTTTATCTAATGGTATTTTTTCCGCAAATACCTGCGTTGCACTCAAAGAGGCAAAAAGTAAAGGCAGGATAATCTTGTTGATAACTTTCATTTTTTTTCCATTATTTTAAGTAAAAAGGGCGACCGTAATCAAATAAACTTTGACTACCAGAGCTAAAACCAACACCGCCTAATCCGGTTAGTTCAAAATTTAGTTTAAGACTTTGTTCGCTTTCATAATCATCTTTTATCGAATCTTCATCATCATCATAATTTGCTTCCATATAGGTATTGTAGGATAAGCTTATTGCCCAACAACATGATTGGTATTTAACACCCACAATACTCTCGTAGGAGTGGTTGTAATCCAGGTCATAATAATAACTGAGAAAAGAGGTCCATTGTGAATTGATTGCCCAATTGACTTTAGTCCCCAGCTGATTAATTTTTATGTCCCACTCTTCATCTTCCGGATTTGCATAATAACGATAATTTAATTGTGCAAAGGTATTATTAGTCCAACGTTTCTCCAGGGTGAAATTTGTGCTTGTAAATTCACCTTGATCTGAGTCCAATGCTAATCCTGCATGGAAAAAATAATCATTTTCAAAATTAATATCTAACGCTCCAATAAGCGAGGAGCGATTCGCAGTATTATTATCGTTATCGTTATCATCATCGGGTATATAGGTTTGCGAAGGAGAAAAATAATAATTCTGCCCAAGCGCGAAACGTACTTTCTTTTTGCCCTGCGGGTTAATAATGCTACTGGAAACACCAAAGGTTAACTGGTTAGCATCTGCAATTCTGTCATATCCGGAAAATCTATTATCCCGGAATAAACCGTAATAATCGACCTGCATGGCGGTGCTATCATAAATGCCGATTTCCGATTGATCCTGATAGGGTACATATAAATACTGAATTTGCGGTACCAGTGTTTGCTTGTACTGTCCATCTGACATTGAGAATGAACGTTCAAAATTAACCCCTGAATGAATTTTGAAAGAGGGCAGATAACGGGTTGTAGTTTCGCTTAGGTCATCATACCAGTCGTATTTAGTCGCGTTGCTTAAATCTTGCTGATAAAAGCTCAGCATGTACTTAAGCTCTGTATTAACAAACAGCGAATCATAATACAAGGGCAGCGATAATTTAGGCTCTAAATGAACCCGGGTACCGGTATAAACGTCAGCATCGCTGTGTTCAAATTTTGAAATTTCGGAGTACCAATCTAATTGTAAACTACGAAACTTAAGGGGTTGATATGCACTGAATGCAAGTTTTGGCAACACCTCGTAGGGTGTGTCCCCATCACCCAATATTTGGAAGCTTCTGACCTCCAGCTCACTGTTCCAGTTAGTTTCACTATATTTTAGATTGGCTGTCTGTAATAACTGGTTATCACTTCGCGTCCCATAATCCGTAGAAATGTCGGTAAAATAATAATCATCACTGACACTGTTATAATCTGCAGTAAACTGCCAGTTATTAGCAAAGCTCGCGGCATGGTCCCAATGGATTAGATAACGGCTTTCGTTGTAAATTTTATCATCTGCTAAATATTCTGCCTGTATTGTACCGCTGCCGGCATCGAGCAGATAACGATACTGACCGGCGACCAATGTGCCTCTATTTTGCATATAAGTCGGCGTAATAGTGGCGTCCATGTTTTCAGCAAGATTAAGGTACAAAGGTTGGCTAATGGTAAGACCATTGCTACTTGCAAATTCAAAACTTGGAAACAAAAGACCGGTTTTACGTTTGTCTGAAATCGGGTAAGTAATATAAGGCAAGTAAAAAACGGGCACGTCTTTTACTCTTAGGATCGCGTTATAAGCACTGGCTGTACCTGCCTTGTTGTCGATATAAAGTGTGGTCGAATCAATTGACCA
>JBLIEH010000073.1:0-8215 GCA_047632875.1 Psychromonas sp.
TAAGTGACGGCTAATTGAAAATATTCAATCTGCTTTAGCGTTGCCCAAGCCACTAGGCCATGACTGGCATACGCCCCTAATGCAACGCCCGAAGCCCCTAAAAAAGAGGCTACAATAAAAAACAGGCGATTTGTCTTAGTGATTTTTATTGGCAGCTGCTGCATTATTCAGTATCAATAATGTCAAAACTTTTGGCTAACTCATCCATTTGCTTCATTTGCGAAAGGAAGGCTTTTAATTGACTCAATGGTAGCGCACAAGGACCATCACACTTTGCATTGGCCGGATCAGGATGTGATTCCAGAAAAAGACCGGCGATACCCTGTGACATGCCCGCCAAACCAAGTTGTACAACCTGACTGCGACGACCATCGGCACTGTCGCTGCGTGCGCCTGGTTTTTGCAGAGAATGGGTGACATCAAAAATCACCGGATAGCCGGTTTCTTTCATCGTACTGAACCCAAGCATATCAACAACCAGGTTGTTATAACCGAAACAGCTGCCACGCTCACAAAGAATAATGTTGTCATTACCCGCTTCATTAAACTTAGTAATGATATGTTTCATTTCATGGGGTGCTAAAAACTGGGCTTTTTTAACATTGATAACTGCATTGGTTTCTGCCATTGCTTTAACCAGATCAGTTTGCCTGCTTAGAAATGCCGGTAACTGGATAACATCAACCACCTCGGCAACGGCCGCTGCTTGATAAGGTTCGTGCACGTCGGTAATAATGGGCACATTAAAAGTATTTTTGATTTCTTCAAAAATACGCAGCCCTTCTTCAAGGCCGGGGCCACGGTAACTGTGAATGGATGAACGGTTTGCTTTGTCAAATGAGGCCTTAAATACGTAGGGAATATTTAAGGCAGTGGTAGCTTCTACATAGGTTTCAACGACTTTCATCGCTAAATCACGGGATTCAAGGACATTCATGCCGCCAAACAAGACAAAGGGGAGATCATTAGCAACGTCAATATTGCCTACTTTTATTATTTTTTGTTTCATTACCTGCTCACTTTATTAATCTGATTAATGGACAACTTGGGTATGAGTATCAATATCTATTTGTCTGATTTGTCGTTTTAACAAACCGACAATAGGGTCTTGTGGATAGTGTTCAATAAAAAACTCAAAGTCTGTTCGCGCTAAATTCAAACAATCTAGTTGCTGAAATAAAAACCCGCGGTCTCTCACCTCATAAGCATCACTAGGGTCAATACGCAGTAACATATCGCAGCAAAGTAGTGCCTGCTCTAACGACTCCTCTTGAATATAAGCCGCCTTGGTGACATTGATTAAACGCATAATAATGGTTTTATTTTCATCGGGCTCTAACATCTCAGCGCTTAATCGCGCATGGTTACCCAATTGACCGCGTAGTTTAAGCTCAAGTAATTCCCTTGAGGCTAATTCTCCGGTAAAGGGATCAATATAGAGCGTTTCATCCGTAAGCTTTACGCGAATAATAAAACCACTCGGGAAGCAGATCCCCTGCGCATCAAACTGACTCTCTTTCAAGAAATCCAGCAATAACACACCTAAACTGATTGGAATACCTTTACGGCGTGATAAAACATTTGAAATAAGCGCATTTTCTATTTTAAAAAATGCCTTCCAATCACCTTTATAATCTTGTTGTTGATATAAACAATCAATTAATTTCAATAACTTGGGTTTATCAACCAGATCAAAAGCGGATAACTGAGACTGCAACACAATATGCTGTAAACGTAACGTTTTATGAAACTCTGCCACGTTGAGCCCAGTCAATTCAGACTCGACAGAAATGGCGGCATCGGTGAGCGAATGCTCTACAAAATCAAACTGTTCATTTATAATAAATTCTGTTCTTTCATTTTTAGAAACTATTGTCATTTTTTATCCTAGCAATAACATGGCTTGTTTACTGAAGACGAGTTGACCGATATAAAAAATCCAACCAAACGCACCCACAAAGGCGAGAACCCGCATCCCTTTGCGGGTTTTGTCATTCAATGCCACATTAACGAGGATCAAGTAACCAATAAATGCACCTATTTTTTCGACTAGCCAATAATTTTGACTCTCGAATGGGTTGATATGCAAAACGCCCATCAACCCTAAGCCTATAAACACAATCGTTAAATGGGTGTGCAATAATATTTTTTTGAAAATAACTTTTTGCGCATTTTTATGATTTGTTACCCGCCAATAAAAACATAAGACAAAAAGCACAATCGCTATTAATATTAAGGTTAAATGAGTATGTTTTAAAAATCCGTACATCTACTTCTCCACGTGTTACATTTATTTTTATAATGAATTAAGTTGGTTAAACAATCCCATCGTGACGCGATCATTATCCCCATAATCTTTAATTGTAATCACCTCTGAATAACCTAAGACAGTGAGTAATGCTCGAACAGCTAAGCCTTGTTCAAAACCGTGTTCAACCAATAAATACCCCTCCTTTTTAAGATATTCCGGCGCTTGTTGTGCAATTTTTCTGATGTCCGCCAGACCATTTTCATCCGCCACTAAAGCAGACTGAGGCTCAAAACGAACATCTCCCAGCTTGAGATGACGATCACCCTTGTCAATATAAGGAGGATTGGAAACAATCACGTCAAACAAACCGTCAACATTATCAAACCAATTGCTGTGTTTGAAATGAACATTATTAAGCTTTAAATCTTTTCCATTTTCAATCGCTAACTGCACCGCGCTTTCATTAACATCAACACCCAGACAATAGGCATTCGGTAATTCACTGCCTAGCGCCAAAATAATAGCCCCGCTACCCGTACCGAGATCTAAAATACGCGCATCTGCACTGCAATACTTAAGTGCAGTTTCAACCAACATTTCAGTATCAGGACGAGGAATGAGCGTTGAGTTATTCACCTTTAAAGGCAATGACCAAAATTCTCTGGCCCCGGTTAAATGGGCAACAGGAACCCCCGTTACTCGCTGGTCAATCAGTGCTTCGAAAGCACTCTTTTGATCTTGACTGAGATCTCGCTCAGGCCAAGTCATTAGGTAAATAGTTTCTTTTTCTAAAACAAAGGCTAACAGTACCTGCACATCTAATAACGCGCTTTCACTGTTGACTAACCTAAACTTTGCCCAGCTAAGCGCATCATCTATGCGCAATTAGAATTCCGCCTGAGAAAGTGCGGCGAGTTTATCGGCTTGATCTTCGAGCAAGATAGGCTCAAGTAAGGCATTTAAATCACCTTCTAATACCTCATTTAAACGATAAATGGTTAAGTTGATCCGGTGATCACTCACCCGTCCCTGTGGATAGTTGTAGGTACGAATACGTTCACTGCGATCACCACTTGCGACTAAGCTACGACGAATAGTTTGTTCTTCAGCATGACTCTTTTCATCCTCAGCCTGTTGCAGGCGCGACTGTAACACAGACATAGCTTGTGCTCTGTTTTTATGCTGTGAACGCTGATCCTGACACTCAACGACAGTACCTGTTGGTAAGTGAGTTAGTCGAATGGCTGAATCAGTTTTATTGACGTGCTGTCCACCCGCGCCAGACGCACGAAAGGTATCAACTTTAAGATCGCCAGGATTAATGGAAATGGCCTCTGCTTCTGGTACTTCCGGCATAACCACAACGGTACAAGCTGAGGTATGAATACGACCTTGAGATTCAGTTTCCGGCACACGCTGCACACGATGTCCGCCAGACTCAAATTTCATAATACCGTATGCACCTTCGCCATCAACCTTAGCAATCAGTTCTTTGTAACCGCCCTGCTCACTGGCATTGCTGTTCATCACTTCAATCCGCCAGCCTTTGCTTTCAGTATATTTGCTGTACATACGAAATAGGTTGCCCGCAAAAATGGCAGCTTCGTCACCCCCAGCGCCCGCTCTAATTTCTAAATAACAGTTACGGTCATCATTAGGATCCTTTGGCAGCAGTAAAATCTGTAAATCATCGGACAACTTTTCGACTGCTTGTTTGGCTTCTTTGATTTCCTCTTTCGCCATTTCACGCATATCAGGATCATCATCATCGGACATCATTTCAGCAACAACAAGATCGTTTAGTGCGCTTTGATATTTTTTAAAGGAAAGTACAACCACTTCCAGTTGTGCATACTCTTTGGTTAACTCTCTGTATTTATTTTGATCACTCATTGTATCCGGATCACCTAATAACGCTTGAACCTCTTCGTAACGTTCAACCAGACCTTCGAGCTTTGCCACTATTGATGCTTTCATATTCTTCTCTTATGTTCTTTTATTCATTTGCTGAGTGTACAGCGAATGTTAATCTTTTTTGCTCAGACCTAAGGCATTACGCAACAACATCAGTTCATCATCATTACCCGACCGAGCAATATCAGTCAGCGCCAGGCTGGGATGATGAATCAATTTATTGGTTAATTTAAAGGCTAATTCTTTTAAAACGTTCTCAGCTTCCTCCCCATTTTGCAACGCAGCAGAGGCTCGATTTAATAAATCATCGCGTAACTGCTCACTGTTTTGACGATAGGTGCGGATAGACTCAACCGCTTTTAGCGATTCGACCCAGGAGATAAAGTCAAGAATGCAGCCCTCGACAATTTTTTCAGCTTCAAGCGCTGCGACCTGACGGGCTTGTTTATTCTCTTCAATGATGCCGTGTAAATCATCAACGCTGTAAAGGTAAATATCGCTTAACTCTGACACCTCTGCTTCAATATCCCGGGGTACGGCGATATCGATAAATAGCATGGGCCGATTGCGACGCGCTTTTAACGCTTTTTCCACCATGCCTTTACCAATTATAGGCAAAGGGCTTGCTGTCGATGAGATAACTATATCAGCTTGTGCAAGATGACTGGGTATTTCCCCCAGGGTGATAGCCTGGGCATCAAACTGATCAACCAATGCCATCGCCCGTGATAAGGTGCGATTAGCAATAGTGATATTAGGGACTTGGTGCTCAATTAAATACTTACCTACTAACTCGATTGTCTCACCTGCACCGATTAATAAGACCCTGCTTTGAGATAAATCACTGAATATTTGTTTCGCTAAACACACAGCCGCAAAGGCAACAGAAATAGCATTAGCGCCTATTTGCGTTTCAGTACGTACTCGCTTTGCCACGGTGAATGTATGCTGGAACCATTTGTGAACAATTTTATCAACACCTTTAACTTGTTTAGCCGTAGCGAAAGCTTGTTTTATTTGCCCTAATATTTGCGGCTCGCCTAACACTAAGGAATCCAGCCCACAGGAGACGCGAAACAGATGTTGGATGGCTTGATCGCCATGATAACAATACAAGCTTGGTCTTAATTTGTGCTCTTCGACTTGATGATAAGAACAAAGCCATTTAATGACCTCGTCGCAGTTATCCTGCTTTAAATGACAATAAATTTCAGTGCGGTTACATGTTGAAACAATGACCGCCTCCAATACAGTGCGTTGCGCTAATAATGCTTGATAGGCATCTAACAACAGCTCGTCTGAAAACGCGACTTTTTCACGCAATGCGACTGAAGCCGTTTGATGGTTAATTCCTAAAGCAAATAGAGGCATGTAATAATTTCACAAAACAAGTTAAAACGGTTAGGGGAGAGATCTGAATTCTACGGGCATTTACGTGAAATTTAAAGAAAACGATGTATATCGACTACATTTAAGCAGTTTATTTTATATGTAACGGTTAACAGCGCACGAAACAGAGCAGAAATGAAAAATTTTCCTTTAATATTTTTACAAGTCAGCGACCCTTGGGTACTATTACTTTAATTATTATCCATTCACTTCAACTAAGATGTTGTTTAAACCATGCCTATTAAAAATATCGCCGCCTTTTTCTTATTAATTTTTTCACTCTCAGGATGTACATCTCTTTACGATACCTTCGTGTATCAAATTGATGTTACGCAGGGCAATTACATTGAGGATGAAAAATTAGATCAAATATCCCTTGGTATGTCCCAAGAACAAGTCATTTTCATTCTTGGCTCTCCCATGTTGATTGATCAATTCGATTCATCAAAATGGTACTATATTCGCTACATCAAACCGGGTGGGGAAGCAATTGAACAGGATCAAGTGGTTTTTACCTTTGATAATAGATTGCTGACAAACATTGCAAGGGGAGGTGAAATTGAAATAAATCCGCTTATTAAAACCCCTAAAGCAAAAAATGCGCCAAATGCAGCAGCTGAAGACCCCAGCACTAGCGATGATCCACAAACAGATAATGCCGTACCTGTTATTAATTAACTTCAATAAAAACGAGTCGTAAAAAAACGTAATAAATTCACACAAATTTATTACGTTTTTCTTCTAATCTAACAGCACTGATGAAAGACGCAGGTAAAACTGATTCACCTGACAAACCAAAAACTATTTTTTGCTCATTTTAGCGGCGCGTAATTTGCGCATCTCTTTCGGATCGGCAGTGAGCGGACGATAAATCTCGATACGATCTCCTGCTTTAACTTCGCTTGACAATTTATCTGGTCGGCTGAAAATGCCGACCACGGCTTCACTTGGTATGATTTCTGGAAAATAAGTGGTGATCCCGGATAACTTAATACACTCTTCCAGAGTGCTACCCACCGGCACAGATAACGACAGTAAAACTTGTTTATCCGGTCTGCCATAAACAACTTCAATTTCAATCAACTCACTCATAAGTTTCCCTATCGTATTCCATAAACAACTTTTGCACGGCTAGAAAAAGACTTCACCATGGAACCCACTAACTCATGAAAAATCCGCCCAAACGCAAGTTCAACCAATGAACTGTTAAATTCAAATTCTAAATCTAAATTGATTTTACAGGCCTGTTCGTCGAGCTCTGAAAATGTCCAGCCGCCCCTTAAATGTTTAAAAGGACCATCGACTAAATTCATTAAAATACTTTGACCATTTACTAAAATGTTTTCTGTGGTGAAGGTTTGACTGATTCCAGCTTTTGACACTTTAACTGAAGCGCGCATCACATTGTTATTATTTGTTAATATATTAGCATCAACACAGCCCGGTAAAAACTCAGGGTAAGCATTCACATCATTAACCAATTGATACATTTCTTCGGCGCTATACATGAGTAACGCACTACGAGATACCTGTGCCATCTGCTCTCCCTACTTTAAAAAAAGTCATATTACACGATCCATACCATCAACAAAAAAAAAATAGGAAATTTATCCTAAATTTTAGCAATTTTTATACAAATCAACTACTAATTTATAATAGTCACTGTAGCAATTTATAATAGTCACTCTATAATGCGAGGCTATGGCTAAAAATAATTCTAAAACTAAAAATAAAGACAATACGATTGCACGCAATAAACGTGCTAGTCACGACTACCACCTTGAAGAACGCTTTGAAGCAGGTGTTGAATTACAGGGCTGGGAAGTTAAATCGTTACGCGCGGGCAAAGCAAACATTGCCGATAGTTATATTTTCCTGAAAAACGGGGAAGCATGGCTATTGGGTGCCACTTTCCCTCCCCTTCTTGCAGCGTCGTCACATGTTGTATGTGACCCTATGCGTTATCGTAAATTACTGCTTAACAGACGAGAACTCGACAACTTAGTCGGTAAAGTTGAGCGCCAGGGTTACTCCATCATTCCAATCTCGTTATACTGGAAACACGCTTGGGTAAAAATATCATTTGCGTTGGCAAAAGGTAAACAAGACCGCGACAAACGTGCAGACGTGAAAGACAGAGAATGGAAAGTAGACAAAGAACGTATGATGAAACACAGCGTTCGCTAGCAATAAATGGAAAAATTTGATTAATAAAAAAAGTAATGTGATACAGATAACACTATCTAAAATATATTCCTTTTGCTATTATCAATATGTAAGCAGGTAAAAGACGCTTACCACTGTGGGGATGATTTAGGACTCGACGAGATTCTTGAAACCCAAGGTGCATGCCGAGGTGGCGGTTGGCCTCGTAAAAAGCCGCCAACGTTATAGTTGCAAACGACTCTAACTACTCTCTAGCAGCTTAGGCTAGCTAGCCTTCCACCCACGTTTCTCCTATGGGCAGGGATTCGGAAGGTCATTTACATTGGATAGCGAGGGAACCTTGTTCGAGGGTGAACCGCGAAATAGTATCGGGCTCGCTTTTTGATATCCTGTCAGTTGGAGATCAACGAGTTAACCAAATAACTGACTAAGCATGTAGTACCGAGGATGTAGGTTTTTCGGACGGGGGTTCGACTCCCCCCATCTCCACCACAC
>JBLIEH010000074.1:0-8191 GCA_047632875.1 Psychromonas sp.
TATTGGCATTTATATTGCCAAATATTTGTGTTTTATGATGAATACAGCATATTTTAAGTGTAAATCTCGTGAAAATTTAAATTTCTATTTTACACTCTTTTTTTGTATGGCTAACATCCGCACATTGTGATACAAATGAACAAGAAATCAGAAACTATAGTACAATTTATGAAATATAAAAATCTGGCTCTGTTCCACTTTACTGTTGTCGACCTTTTGATCCTATCAATTACAAGATGTTATAAAAACTTCTAAATAACTGTAATATCAACATTTACAAGGAGTTAAGCATCAATAAACATGCTGACAACATTATTATGGAACAGAGTCAAAAATCTATAGTACAACTTATTGAAATATAAAAATCTATAGTACAATTTATAGAACCTATTTATAGAATCTATTTATTACAGTGCATAGATAAAGAGAGAAGAGAATTAATATGGCAAAAATTCCACTGTACCGTCAGATTGCAGATACTATCCGTGAAAAAATACGTAACGGTGAATTTAAAGTCGGCGAAGCACTGCCAACAGAAGCACAGCTAAGAAATGATTTTTCGGTCAGCCGGGTAACCATCCGGCAGGCATTAAAGTTACTGATTGCAAATGGTGAGCTTGAAAGTGTGCAGGGCAGCGGGACCTATGTGAAAGAGAATAAAGTTAACTACGACATTTACCAGCAATCAACCTTTAATGAAAAATGGGCTCACCTTAATATGGCAACCCATAGTGACGTGATGACTTTTGA
Source organism: Psychromonas sp. (assembly GCA_047632875.1). Classification (GTDB taxonomy): domain Bacteria; phylum Pseudomonadota; class Gammaproteobacteria; order Enterobacterales; family Psychromonadaceae; genus Psychromonas. The sequence continues at coordinate 751 of JBLIEH010000074.1, forward strand.
AATAACCCTACCGAGCATCACCATAGCTGAGCAGCTCAATATTAGCGAAAAAGAGCGTATTTTTCATGTTAAGCGCCTGCGCTCCATAGGCGATCACCCCATCACATTTGAAGAAACCTGGATGCCGCTACGCCTCTTTCCGGATTTAACTTATGAGGTAATGGAAAAGTCAAAATATGACTATATAGAGAATACCAAAGGTATGGTGATTGATCGCAGTGAACAAGAAATTATTCCTGTTTTACCTGCCGCGGAAATTGCTGAATTGCTGCAGATTGACCCGCAGCAACCTATTATTGAGAAAAGAACGCGCAGCTTTTTAGCAGACGGAACGGTATTTGAATACAGCCGCAATCAATTCACCACCACCGATTATAAATTTACTGTTATTGCTAAACGTCAGAGACATTAGATTTTTTATCATAAAAATAAGGTGATAAATGCATGGCACATAAGTTTTCGAACAGGTAACGTCCATGTATCACATTGATAAATAGAAACATTAAATTGTGAAGATGTTTGATTTTATACTCACCGACTTAGTTTAAAAAAACGGCTCCAGCGGGGGCCAAAATGGCCTTAGGCAAGGTAAGTTTTTGCAGATTTAGTGAGTTAAATATAATAAATTTAACCCAGCATGCGGTTATTTGGGCCTCGCACTTCGGGAGCACTGAAAATAGCCCACACTACCTTGTATCAGTTTGAAATAGGTCACTATTCCTTCGCTAACACGCCATGTCTGAGCAATTTTAGAGGAAGCGGCAGCTGCATAACGAAACAGGCAAGGTTTGAAAAATTTTAGAGGAAGCGACAGCTGCATAACGAAACAGGCAAGGATTCAAAAATTTACCGCATCAATAAATGCGGTATCCAGCAATAACAACTTATTTCAACATCTTCAATATTTTTCCCAGCGCTTCAATAAAACGTTCCGCTTCCTCAAGGGTATTATAAATTGAAAATGAGACTCTTATGGTGCCTTTACAATTAAGTTCCGCCATCAAGGGCATAGCACAATGCGTACCGCTGCGCACGGCAATACCCTGCGCATCTAAGAGCATCGCAATGTCGCTTGGGTGCTCACCCTTAACAGAAAAACTGAGCGCACCAGACTTCACCCCGCCCTGGTTAAAGACGGTTACGGCAGGAATTTCTAATAACGCGTTTTCGGTGAAGGTTAATAATGATTGTTCATGGTCAATCAAATCCTGACGGTTAAAAGTGCGGATAAAATCAATGGCAGCCCCCAGCCCTATTACACCGGCAATATTGGGGGTACCCGCTTCAAACTTAAAAGGTAATTGGTTAAAAGTGCTTTTTTCAAAACTCACGGTTTTAATCATCTCCCCACCGCCCTGCCAGGGAGGTAAATCTTCGAGCAGATGCTGTTTGCCGTATAAAACACCCACGCCTGTTGGGGCAAATAATTTATGGGCAGAAAAAACGTAATAATCACAATCAAGATCCTGCACATCAACTATTAAATGCCCAACCGCCTGCGCACCATCAATAACTACCTGAGCACCTACTTGATGAGCAAGCCTTACCATCTCTTTGATCGGATTAATAACGCCCAATGCATTGGAGATGTGGGTAACAGATACAATTTTAGTTTTTGCACTTAATAAACTCTGATAAGCTTTTAAGTCTAAATCCTGCTGCTCTGTCAATGGAATGATTTTTAGGACGATGCCCTGCGATTCCACCAGCATTTGCCAGGGCACAATATTCGCGTGATGCTCCAAGGCGCTGATAATGACTTCATCACCGGCTTGTAAGCCTTTAGATAATACATTGGCTAATAAATTAATGCCTTCCGTGGTGCCTTTTGTCCAGATAATCTCTTTGATAGTTTTGGCATTAATGAATGTTTTCAGGGTTTCTCTGACGGTCTCAAATGCGGCAGTCGCGCGCAGGCTCAGGTGATGGCTGCCGCGATGCACATTGGCGTTATCCTGCAGATAATATGCAGCAAGGGCATCCACCATAGCTTGGGGTTTTTGGGTCGTCGCGGCGTTATCTAAATAAATCAAAGGATGTTCATTAATCATTTGATTTAAAATAGGAAAATGTTGACGTATCTGATAAACACAAAAAGAAGAATTTGACAAAATTATCCCACCTTTAATTCCGTAATAAAAAATAACCGCTCGACTATAGCATCAACCTAGCTACGACAGGCTCTAATAGTCTGCCGCGCTTTTATTAAAATCACTGTACACGTCCTTCAATCATCAGACGTTTCATTTCCGCCACTGCAGAGGCAAAACCATCAACCAGCGCGCGGGCAACAATTGCATGTCCGATATTAAGCTCGATAATCTCAGGTAAGGCTGCAATAGGTTTTACATTATGATAGTTCAGGCCGTGGCCGGCATTCACTTTTATACCGGCCTGATGTGCATAAGTTGCTGCTTTTGTGACGCGCATTAACTCCAACTGCTGAATATCTTCAGACTGCGCATCAGCATATTGCCCCGTGTGCAGCTCAATATAAGCGGCACCGGTTTTAATGGCAGCATCAATTTGCGAGTTTTCAGGATCGATAAATAATGATACCTGGATATCAGCCGCATTTAATCGGCTCACGGCAGAGGCAATTTTAGCAAACGAAGCAACTACATTTAATCCACCTTCAGTGGTGAGCTCTTCACGCTTTTCGGGTACCAGGCAAACAAAGGCGGGTTTTGTTTGTAGCGCAATATCGACCATTTCATCGGTCACTGCCATTTCTAAATTCATCCGTGTTTGCAGCGTTTGTGCAAGCACTGCGACATCCCGGTCATTAATATGGCGACGATCTTCACGCAGATGAACAGTGATACCATCGGCCCCAGCGCACTCGGCAATAGCGGCTAAATGCGCAGGCTCAGGAAAACAAGTACCACGAGCATTACGTAATGTTGCGACATGATCGATATTAACGCCAAGTAAAATCTTGCTCATTTACAAATTATCCTTTGTTGTTTATTTAGCCGTAAAAAGTGCACGACTATGTAATGGTTTGCCACCTAATAGATTGGCTAATGCTTGTCGGCAAAATCGTTTTGCGGATTTTAAGACATCTTGATTTGAAAAATCGCGCTCTGCTAAGGCAAGTATATCTTGCCCGCTATAAACGTCATGCTTTTTATGAATGGCTTGTTTAGCAAAAAAACCCGCTTGATGCTGGTATTGGTATTCATAACCGCTTTCAATTAATTCACCGCTATAAATATCTTCACTAAAATTAACCCCGTAACCTAATGTTTCGATTAGCGTCAACTCAAAAAGACGCAATGCTATTTGCGGATCCGCAGCGCCGGCAATGGCGAGTAATGTTTGCTGATAACACTCAAATAAACCATCGCAGGCCGTTTCCGCCTGCAATAAACGATACAATAATTCGTTGATATACATCGCCAGGAAAAGTCGCTGCCCGACTAACGGGACAACTTGGGTTTGTGCTTCAAAGGATTTAACGGTTTTTAAACTGCCCCGACCAAAATAACAGACTTGTAACAGGGTAAAGGGTTGCGCCGTGCCACGCTTCATACGTGTACTACTGCGCCCGCCCTTATAAACCAGGCTGACTTTGCCAACATCCTGACAGAAAAGGTCAATTAACTGACTGGTTTCCCGATAAGGACGCCGATGCAGGATAAAAGCATTGTGGCACTCAATTGACATTCAATAACCTCAGAAAGCAGGGAGTTACGAGCTGCGAGTCAGGAGCTCGATGCTCGACACTCGAAACTTTCTAACCGTTGTAGTCATCACCGTAACCTAAACTGCGCAGGGCGCGATCATCATCGGCCCACCCCGATTTAACTTTTACCCAAATTTCCAGAAAGACTTTTGAATCAAATAATTCTTCCATATCGATACGCGCTTGTTTACCTATGGCTTTCAGTTTTTCACCTTTATTGCCGATAACCATGCGTTTTTGACCTTCTCGTTCCACCAGGATCAAGGCATTGATATGTAAAATACCATTTGCCTGATGTTTAAACTGCTCTATTTCTACGGTGACAGAATAAGGCAGTTCATCACCTAAGAAGCGCATTAATTTTTCACGGACCATTTCTGAGGCCATAAAACGTGAGGAACGGTCGGTGATGTAGTCTTCGGGAAAATAATGCTCCGATTCAGGTAATATTTCTTTTGCCCAGGTGCGAATTTTTTCTATGTTGTCGCCCTTTTTAGCCGACATAGGTAAAATATGCTTAAAGTTATAACGTTTACCCAGTTCTTCTAAATGCGGCAGTAATAACTCTTTGTCTTCGACGTTATCAATCTTATTAACCGCTAAAACAACCGGACATGTTAAGTACTTAAATTTACTCAGTACCATTTCATCATCTTCATTCCAGTGTGTGCCTTCAACAACAAAAATCACCATTTCAACATCGTTGATTGAACTCGATGCTGCGCGGTTCATTAAGCGGTTAATCGCACGTTTTTCTTCTATATGAAGCCCTGGCGTATCAACAAAGATAGTTTGGTAATCCCCGTCGGTATCAATACCTAAAATTCGGTGACGGGTGGTTTGCGCTTTACGCGACGTAATACTTACTTTTTGCCCTAAAAGAGCATTGATAAGCGTTGATTTACCGACGTTAGGACGACCCACTATTGCCACTAATCCACATTTTTGAGTCATTATTTTTCTCCCAACATTAGAAAATCTACATTGATTTCTTTTAACATTTCAAGATGTACTGCTGCTGCAGTCAATCCACATTCACATTTTTGAGCCATTATTTAGCTCCTAATATAGTATCTAACATTTTGTTTGCCGCTATTTGTTCCGCTTTACGACGACTGGTGCCCTGGCCTTCTACTGCTTTTAGGCCGTCGATCGAACAGCTCATGGTAAAACGCTGATTATGCGCTTCACCTTTAATTTCCAGCACTTCATAAATCGGCAAAGGCTGTTTACGGGACTGTAAATGCTCCTGCAGGCGGGTTTTAGGATCCTTTTGGCTAATACCAGGTTCGATCGTATTTAAACGGCTGTCAAACCATTTTAAAATGAGCTTTTTAGCGTTATCAATATCTGAATCCAAAAAGGCGGCTCCAATAATAGCTTCTACTCCATCGGCGATAATCGAATCGCGTCGGAAGCCACCGCTTTTTAATTCTCCCGGTCCTAAAATCAAACAATCGCCGAGTTGGAATTCCCGGCCAATTTCAGCGAGCATTTTTCCGCAAACCAAGGTTGCCCGCATGCGGCTTAAGTCACCCTCGTCAACCTTTGGAAAGCGCGAATAAAGATCCGTTGAGATAGCGTAACTTAGGATAGAATCACCTAAAAACTCTAAACGTTCATTATGATTGCCCAATGCACTGCGATGGGTTAACGCCTGTTGCAGTAGTGAAAAATCTGCAAAGGTATAACCAATTCGTCTTTCTAAACGTTTTAATTCAGCATCTTTAATCATCATTTTATCCCACCTACTCGGTTAAAACGAACACCACTTGGTATCCAGGCAGGTAGAATACTGCTGCTGTCACGCTGAAATTCGAAACTAATCCAAATCGCAACGGCTTTACCGACTAAGTTTTGTTCCGGCACAAATCCCCAGTAACGACTGTCTTTGCTGTTATCTCGGTTATCCCCCATCATAAAATAGTGTCCCTCGGGCACAATCCACTCATAAGGATAAGTCTCAGGCTGCTGGTAATAACGGGCGGGTTGATCGCGGCGCATCGGGTTAACCAGTATTTGATGTTCAACTTCGCCTAAAATTTCTGTGTACACCTGCATTTTACTTTCTTCATCAACGAATTCCTGCTCGCCGAGATAATTCATATCTAACGCTTTGTATGACGCGCATGGCTGGGTTTCGCATAAATATAACTGTTTATCTTTATAAACCAGATGATCCCCAGGTAAACCGACAACACGTTTGATAAAATCAACACGGATATCTTCCGGGTATTTAAAGACAGCAACATCGCCGCGTTTTACCTTGCCCATGGGGATTAAGGTATTTTGCCATACGGGCTCTTTGACACCGTAGGAAAACTTCTCCACCAGAATAAAATCACCCACTAACAGCGTCGGCATCATGGATCCTGATGGTATTTGAAAGGGCTCATAAATAAATGAGCGCAGTACAAAAACAACGGCGATCACCGGGAAAAGTGAACGTGCATTTTCAATCAACACATTCTCCTGATGAATGGTCGCAAGCACCTCCTCATCAAGTTTAACTGTCGCTTTCTCCTGTGCTTCCTTGCGGGCAGCTCGTCGTGCAGGTCCCCATTTTATCTTATCAATAGTCCAAATAATACCGGTTACAAAGGTTGCAAAAACTAAAATAAGTGCAAAGGTATTGGCCATGTTCATTCCTATAAAAATTGTTATGTCAAAATCACATTATTTAAGCGGACATAATTGAATCAAATGCTTCAATATCGGTTTAACTAATATGACTAGTAAGCCAATCGCGGTGTTTACCACGATGGGGTATTTAAAAAAGCAAAAATGCGCAGATTAAAAACCGGCGCATTATACTTTTATTGCCTAATAAAAATGCAATTATTTGTCTTTACCTATATGCAGAACAGCCAAAAACGCTTCCTGCGGTATATCTACGTTACCCACAGATTTCATGCGTTTTTTACCTTCTTTTTGCTTTTTCAACAATTTTTTCTTACGGCTGATATCACCACCGTAACATTTTGCCAATACATTTTTAGTCAACTGTTTAACCGTTGAACGGGCAATAATCTTACTTCCAATCGCAGCTTGTAATGCAATATTGAACATTTGACGAGGGATAAGCTCTTTCATTTTATCCACCAGATCACGGCCATAGTTTTCAGAGTTTCCGCGGTGCGTAATTAACGCTAAGGCATCCACACGTTCACTATTGATTAGAACATCAACGCGGACCATATCGGCAGCTTCAAACTTAACAAAATTATACTCAAGCGAGGCATAACCGCGACTGGTTGATTTCAAACGGTCAAAAAAGTCCATTACCACTTCGCCCATAGGAATATGATAGGTTAATGCCACTTGCTTACCATGATAGACCATCTTGGTCTGCACACCCCGTTTAAGGATACATAGGGTGATAACATTACCTAAATACTCCTGCGGTACTAAAATATTACATTCCGCAATGGGCTCGCGAATCTCTTCAATATCATTTGTAGCCGGGAACTTAGCGGGGCTATCAATATAGAGCACCTCACCCTTAGTCGTTTCAACTTCATAAACAACCGTTGGCGCAGTGGTAATAAGATTCAGGTCATATTCACGTTCCAGACGTTCTTGAACGATTTCCATGTGCAATAAACCGAGGAAGCCACAGCGGAAACCAAATCCTAATGCCGATGAGTTTTCTGGTTCAAAGAAGAGTGAAGCATCATTAATACTTAATTTCGCTAATGCATCACGAAAGTTTTCGTAATCATCTGAGCTGACCGGAAATAGCCCCGCATAAAC
>JBLIEH010000075.1:0-8150 GCA_047632875.1 Psychromonas sp.
ACTCAGATTTTGATCGTGCGGTAGAAATCGCAAAATTACCGCAGAAGAGTAATAAAAAAACTGATTGGATTTGTAAAAACTGCTCTGAGAAAAATGATCCTTCTTTTGAAATATGCTGGAAGTGTCAACGAGAAAATTTATAACAATAAGCTATTCTCGCTCCGCTCAATATTTTAGCCAACCATATATAGCCCTTAGAAATAGCGAGGAGCCGAGCCTTGTTATAAATACACCAAATCAATGCGCCTGCATATTCCCCTTCCATTTAATTGTAATAAGCGCTCTTTTAGCGGGAGAAGGGGTATTGCCTTGTGCTATACAAGCCAACCATGACGGCTAACGTGTTAATTTCCGTTTAGATTTTCCTGGCGAGGAAATGACTTTAGCAAATTCCATCATTTCCGGTGCATTTTTAACAGCAGTCAAGTTGTTGATAACGAGCAATCAATATTTAAAGACACAAGCCGCTCTAAATGAATAAAAAACACAACCCACACTCGAACGAACCTAGAAGCAACAAACCAACTAAAGCATCATAAAGTCGCTCTACAGGGCAGTCAGGTGAGCCTTAAGTTACTAATCTAAGGACGCTGCAAGAGCGCCATAACATTAATCAAGAGATTGCTACCGAACCGATTCTACTTACCCGAAACGGCTTAATGGTATATTACATTTAAAATAAAGGCTCTAACCACAGAGTTACTTACAACTGTCCACTTTAAGTAAATGCCATTAAAAACAAATAGATAATAAAATAAAGATGTAGAAACAGCAAAACCACGTAGCAACAAAAACATTTAGGAGTAAAAATTTCTATCTGTTATGCAGACAGAAAACAGATGAAAATATTACCCCTGTCTAAAAACCAGCAGCGGAGTGGTGCGTTTATCGCCTCAGCCTGTAACGATGGGGTTAGAGGTGATCTAATGCCCGTTTACACAAACAACGCCCCTTCCAATTGGAACACAAACATGCTCGAACGCTCATTTTTAGACCTTGTTTGTTTCATAAATGTTAAAATGGCGTACATTTGTGCAACATAAAACATCTCAACCTTAAACAAACATCATATCCAGAGGCAATTACACTGCAGGGCAATGCATCGCGAGCTTAGAGGCAAGGAGCTGCTGATATTTTTTGCTGTCGGTTGTGTTGCGCGCTAGTATTAACAGGGGTAACTTTTGGCCAATGAAAAATCAGTATCATGTGGGGTATGGACGTTGCCATATACTTTACTGCCGTTGTTTCAGGGGCGTATATGAATCCTGCGCTGACCACCGCTCAGGCTACTTTTCTCGGTTTTGAAAAAGAAAAGCCTTACCTTTATACCGCTGCGCAACTGGCTGGCACATTTTGTTGCGCAGCTTTAGTTTATGCTTTATGCAGCAACCTCTTTACTGATTATGAGATAGCCCACGGCTTTTTACACAATAGTGAGGCTGCATTATCAACCGCCGGTATTCTCCCAACCTACCCGTGCCCGTCATTATCTATGCTTGGGGAATTTTCAGTTGAATTTATCATTACTGCCGTACTGATATTCGCTTTTTTAGCGCTAGTTGATGAAAGCAACGGCCCCCCGCGCGCTGCAATACCCCCTACTTTAATTGCCGCCATCGGCGGCTCTTTAGGCCCGCTAACGGCTTTTTCGATGAATCCGGTACGTGATTTAGGTCCTAGGTTATTTGCTTACTTTTCCGGCTCGGAATTTGCTTTGAGCGGCGCAAGAGATATCCTTTACTTCATTGTACTTATTTTAGGTCGTGTTTCCGCGGCTGGGCTTATTCGAAAATGATTGCACAATATTTAGCAAACGGCGGGCCACGATTCCAAACCAGTGTGACGTTCAAGAAGCTGAAGAAAGTGAAGGCCTGATAAAGGCAGAAGCAGTAGACGTTTAATTAACGAATCAGTATTCAGACAAATTACAACGAATCAATTTATAGACAAAGGACAATATTATGACAGATAAAAAATACATTGTTGCATTGGATCAGGGTACAACCAGTTCTCGCGCTGTTATTCTTGACCACGATGCAAATATCGTCAGCGTTTCTCAACGTGAATTCAAACAAATCTATCCGCAGGCCGGCTGGGTTGAGCATGATCCGATGGAAATTTATGCAACACAAAGTGCGGTATTAACGGAAACATTAGCGAAAGAAAGCATTCGCAGCGATCAAATAGCCGCTATTGGCATTACCAATCAGCGTGAAACGACCATTGTCTGGAATAGAGAAACAGGCAAGCCTGTCTATAATGCGATTGTGTGGCAGTGCCGTCGTACGGCATCTATCTGTGACGCGCTAAAAGAACAACCAGGTTTAGAGGAATATATCCGGGAAAATACCGGTCTGGTGCTTGACCCGTACTTCTCCGGTACCAAGATAAAATGGATATTGGACAATGTTGAGGGTGCCCGCGAAGATGCTGAAGCAGGTAAATTAATGTTCGGTACGGTTGATACCTGGTTAGTTTGGAAAATGACCCAAAGGCACGTACATGTAACTGACTATACTAATGCTTCCCGCACCATGCTGTTTAATATTAATACCTTAGAATGGGATGAAAAACTGCTGAAGGCATTAGGTATTCCGCGATCTATGATGGCTGAGGTAAAAAGCTCATCTGAAGTTTACGGTCAGACCAACATTGGCGGTGTAGGCGGTACACGTATTCCTATTGCTGGTATTGCCGGTGATCAGCAGGCGGCCTTATATGGTCATATGTGTGTCGAGAAAGGTCAGGCTAAAAACACCTACGGCACGGGCTGCTTCTTATTAATGAATACCGGTAAAGAGAAAGTAAGCTCGAGCAACGGTCTGTTAACGACTTTAGCCTGCGGTCCGAGAGGCGAAGCCGCATATGCGCTGGAAGGTGCGGTGTTTATGGGTGGCGCTTCTATTCAGTGGCTGCGGGACGAGATGAAATTACTCGCCGATGCCAAAGATTCTGAATACTTTGCAACTAAAGTTGATTCTTCAAACGGTGTTTACGTGGTGCCGGCATTTACAGGCTTAGGCGCGCCGTATTGGGACCCCTATGCACGAGGCACTATTGTCGGTTTAACTCGCGGCGTAAATTCAAACCATATTATTCGGGCAACGTTAGAAAGTATTGCGTACCAGACGCGTGATGTGCTGGATGCGATGCAGGCGGATTCCGGTATTAAACTGTCGGCGTTACGTGTTGACGGCGGCGCCGTAGCAAATAACTTTTTAATGCAGTTCCAGTCTGATGTATTAGATACGACTGTTCAGCGCCCGGCAGTCTCCGAAGTAACTGCACTGGGGGCCGCTTATCTCGCGGGTCTTGCTGTCGGTTACTGGGATAGCCTAGAAGAACTGGCAGGTAAAGCCGTTATTGAACAGACATTCGAACCTCATGCGGATCCCATTAAACGTCAGCAGCGTTACCGTGGCTGGAAACGCGCAGTAAAATGTGCGCAGGCATGGGCCGAAATGCATGACGAAGATTTTGAATAACTGCATTAGACTTCATATCAGTAGAAAATATAACTAACACTCAGATCGGCAGTGTTAACCTAAAAAAGAGTGTTCTAAGACACTCTTTTTTGCATTTTCAATCTGTCTCAAAATGCACCATCAGATCACTCAGCAACCTTGTTGTTATTTCATTAAACTTAAATAATTCAGTGCACAGAGCCAGAAGCCATGTTTCCTGATGCAAACGACAGAAAATCATCGCTCTCCTGCAGAAAAATGAATATGTCAGCATCTATGACTTTGTTGAGCACTTTAAAGTAAGCCCTCAGACTATTGGCCGGGATTTAAATAAACTGGCCGATGCAAATAAAACACCCGTCATCATGGTTGCGCAACTACCCCACTCAGATCGATCAATACTACTTATAATCAATGCAGCTCAACTAAAAGCACAACAACGCAGAAACCTTAGTAAAATACAGCCCTCACGGTGTAACACTGTTCATTGATATTGGTACGACGCCAGAGTCCATTACAAGAAAATTCACAGTTTGTGACCAACAAGATCCATCTGGCAAGAGGCTTAATGGGTAATAACGATTTTGGGGTTATTCTGAACGTAGGGGAAGTGCGCGTCAAAAAAGTGATGATTGAAAACAACCACAATATCTAACTCGCTGTTGAGCATACAAAATCCGGCCCTAATGCGAGAGTAAATTTAGGTAATAGATCTACAATTGATACGCTGTTCACCGAACAACTACCACTGGAGATAGTTACATTATTAAACCAACAGCCAATCCCTTGTAAAGTAAATTCAAATGGACATTCAGCCTGAAAGTTGGCACTTCACTTAAAAAATAACAGCTTCAAAAATAAAAAAACCGGCACAACAGGCCGGTTTGGTTATTTTCACATCTCGGCTAATTAACCACCGATCAGATCTTTGTAAGCGATCGTTTTGCCCTGCGGTTTTTCATTAGCTAACTTAGGTTTAGGTGCACCAGGCTGGCTTAACCAGAATTCAGGATCTTTCTCAGGATTAAGTTTAGGACCACACTCACCTTGAGCATTAGCACGTTCTAAACGGGACATGACTTTATCTTGAGCTGCGGCAAGACCATCCATTGCTTGTTGTGCTGTTTTTTCACCGCTAACGGCTTCAGCAACATACTGCCACCATAATTGTGCAAGCTTAGGATAATCTGGCACATTTGTACCCGTTGGGGTCCATTGCTTACGTGCATCACTACGGTAAAATTCAACTAAACCACCTAACTTAGGTGCCAAGTCGGTCATTGCCTGTGAATTAATATCTGATTCACGAATAGGCGTTAAGCCGACAATTGTCTTTTTCAGAGAAACTGATTTAGACACGACAAATTGCGCATATAACCACGCAGCCTGACGACGGTCAACCGGTGTTGATTTCAAGAAAGTCCACGCGCCGGTATCCTGGTAACCGAGTTTCATGCCCTCTTCCCAGTAAGGTCCGCGTGGAGATGGCGCCATACGCCATTTTGGCGTACCGTCTTCATTTACTACGGGTCCAGGTTTAGTCATATCTGCAGTAAAGGCGGTATACCAGAATATTTGCTGTGCAATAGCACCCTGAGCAGGTACCGGTCCTGCTTCACCAAAGGTCATGCCAGGTGCTTCTGGTGGGGCATACTTATCAAGCCATTCTACGTATTTATTTGTCGCATATACGGCAGCAGGTCCATTCGTTGCGCCGCCACGTGAAACACTTGAGCCAACAGGATTACAGCCTTCTACACGAATCCCCCACTCATCAACCGGCAAACCGTTAGGAAGACCTTTGTCGCCCGCCCCTGCCATAGATAACCACGAATCCGTAAAACGCCATCCTAAAGAAGGATCTTTTTTACCGTAATCCATGTGCCCATAGACACGTTCACCGTCAATTTCTTTCACTTTGACAGTGAAAAATTCTGCAATATCTTCATAGGCAGACCAGTTTAAAGGCACCCCTAGCTCATAACCGTATTCCGCTTTGAATTTCTTTTTAAGATCTTCATCGGCAAACCAATCGGCACGGAACCAATACAAGTTAGCAAATTGTTGATCAGGCAATTGATATATTTTTCCATCGGGGCCCGTCGTAAAGTCCAAACCAATAAAATCTTCTAGATCTAAAGTTGGATTGGTAACCGCTTTACCTTCACCGGCAATAAAGTCACTGATTGGCACAACTTTACCGTAACGGAAATGGGTACCGATTAAGTCCGAGTCATTAACATAAGCATCATAAATATTGATCCCGGATTGCATTTGAGTTTGTAATTTTTCAACTACATCACCCTCTTGAATCAAATCATGATTTACTTTAATACCAGTAATCTCATAAAAGGCTTTAGCTAAAGTTTTAGACTCATATTCGTGAGTTGTAAGCGTCTCTGAAGCAACATTTATTTCCATACCACGATAAGGTTTTGCCGCTTCAGTGAACCAGCTCATTTCATCCACTTGCTGCTTTTCAGTGAGCGTTGATGGGGTAAATTCACTGCCAATCCAGTTTTGAGCAGCATCACTAAATTGATCAGCTACCGCCAAACTACTACATCCTGCAACTAACATTGCAACACTCAAACGACCAAGTTTAAATACTGATTTTTTGTTATCTAACATTATGTTGTTCCTTTTATTATTAAAAGTGCATAGTTTTACTGTAGGCACCCAATAGTGCCAGTACACATCCTTAAGTAAGGCTTATTGGTACTCTCTCTGTCATTTCACCCCCATTTCATTACAATAAACAGCCAAATTATGGCGACAACTAACGGAACCGATAACGGCAACATTGTTAATCCTATGAACCCTAAATGAATAAATGCAGCACTCAATAAGCTGATAAAAATTCTATCACCCCGGGTAGTTGTAATCGGCAAAAAGCCTTTGCTTGTCACAGTAGGGCTTAATATTTCCCAGCAAATCATGGTTAATATAATGCAGCCAATACCCACAAAAAACAGCGCCGAAGGCGTAGTCCAAGCCATCCATTCCATATTCTTCTCCTATACACGGCCAAGAGCAAAGCCCTTCGCCACGTGATTTCTAACAAACCAAATAACCACTACGCCAGGTAGAATAGTCAGTACCCCCGCCGCCGCTAATACTCCCCAGTCAATACCCGATGCGCTGACCGTACGGGTCATTACCGCTGCAATAGGTTTGGCGTCAACTGATGTCAATGTTCTTGCTAACAATAATTCCACCCAACTAAACATAAAGATGAAGAATGCTGTCACACCGATTCCGGAGCGGATTAAGGGAAGAAATATCTTCGCAAAAAACTTAGGGAAAGTGTAACCGTCGATATAGGCAGTTTCATCAATTTCACGCGGCACACCGGACATGAAACCTTCCAAAATCCAGACTGCTAAGGGCACGTTAAATAAGCAGTGCGCCAGAGCAACACCGATGTGAGTATCAAACAATCCCACCGATGAATAGAGCTGGAAAAATGGCAACAAAAATACCGCGGGCGGTGACATTCTGTTGGTCAATAACCAGAAAAACAGATGCTTGTCGCCCATAAAGTTATAACGTGAAAAGGCATAGGCCGCAGGTAATGCCACCGTTAACGTAATAATCATATTCAGTGCTACATAATAGATAGAGTTAAGATAACCCGTATACCATGTAGGATCGGTAAAGATAGTCATGTAGTTGTCAAAGGTGAAAGTATCAGGCCAAAAACTCAAGCCACCCAATATCTCTGAATTACTCTTAAACGACATCATTAACAGCCAGTAGATAGGCAATAGCAAGAATATAATGTATACGCTAAGCCCCAGTGTTTTCTTCTTATTCATAAGTACATCCTTTGCGTTAATTATTTACTATCGCCGTGGGTCATTGCGGTATAGAACAGCCAGCTGACTAATAGAATGATCAAGAAATAGATGATCGAGAATGCCCCGGCAGGTCCAATATCAAATTGCCCAACCGCCATCTTAGTTAATGCCTGACTTAGAAAGGTAGTTGAGTTACCCGGTCCGCCGCCTGTTAATACGAAGGGTTCGGTATAAATCATAAAACTGTCCATAAAACGCAGCAGTATCCCAATCAGCAAAACACTTTTCAGTTTAGGTAATTGAATGTATCTAAATACCGCCCAGTTTGAGGCACGGTCAATGCTTGCAGCCTGGTAATAGGCATCGGGAATAGCACGCAAACCTGAATAACACAATAAGGCTATCAGAGATGTCCAGTGCCAGACATCCATCAGAAGTACCGTAAACCAGGCATCCATTGGATTTGCGGCATAATTATAGTCCATGCCTAACGCATTAAGCCCCCAGCCGAACAATCCGATATCGGCACGCCCGAAGATTTGCCAAATTGTGCCCACTACATTAAGCGGCACTAAGAGCGGCAGAGCCAATACCAGCAAGGTCACTACCGACCATTTACCGGCTTTGGGCATCATCAGCGCGACCGCTATCCCTAATGGAACTTCAATCAGCAAAACGCTTCCAGAGAACACAAACTGGCGGACTAATGAGTCCTGAAGACGCGAATCATTCAGTATCTCGCGGTACCATTCGACACCCACAAAATAACGGGTCGCCCCAAAAATATCTTGAATGGAATAGTTTACAACTGTCATTAAAGGCACAATGGCACTGAACGCCACCAATATAAATACTGGTAGCACTAAGAACCATGCTTTGTTGGATT
>JBLIEH010000076.1:0-8143 GCA_047632875.1 Psychromonas sp.
CTTCATAGGCGTCAGGTAAATTATCTTCCTGTTCTTGGTTATGAACGGGACAGTATGTAAATTCAGCTTCACACTGATAAATCATAGGCTCATTGCACCGTTGACAAATAAGCTCTACTGCAACACTGGCTTTACCATGAAATATTCTCAGCTTTTGCTTATCAATATCAAATGAAAAAACAGTCTTGATATCAGACTGAATGCTGATTGTTGACTCTGCTAATCGGCTCAAAAGCACTTTTGGAATTATAGCTTCTAATTCCAACTGTTTTTGTGCAGCACGAACAGGATCAACCTTAATCGGCAATTTAACGTTTTGCATGGCCGCGAATACTATAGATTGCTGTCAAGATAGTCAAAGAAAAAGCGCGCTTTTTCTTAAATTTCTCTATTCTAAAGCTTAAATATTTTTTAAGCTTTAGAATAGAGAAATTTGTGATCTATAAAGCCTTAGTCGCAGATAAAAACTTGTCCAAGTCCAAGCCTAAAAATCTATCGCGTGAATCATGCATGCCTCATGGAATTGCCAGCAATGTAACAAATGTTTTTTAAGTAAACTATCGCTTTATGATTTACCTCACCATAAAATGCATTAACCTTATATTTAAACAGAGAGCGTTATATGTCTCAAAAACTGATCTTAGCTTCCACCTCGCCTTTTCGGAAACAATTACTGGAAAAGCTGCATCTGGTATTTGACACTGCCAAACCTGATGTTGATGAAACGCCGCTACCTGAAGAAACAGCCATTAAACTGGTAGAACGTTTAGCGATAGCAAAAGCACAAGCCATTGCCCCTGAATTTGCAGACGCATTAATCATTGGATCGGATCAAGTCTGCGTAAATCAAGGTAAAATTCTTGGTAAACCCGGTAACGTCGCTAATGCCTTTGCGCAATTAAAAGCCGCAAGTGGCAAAAGTATTACTTTTTACACCGGGTTAGCATTGCTTAATACCCGCACTGGTATTGTACAATCACTGGTTGAGCCGTATGTGGTACAGTTTCGAGAATTAAACGATCAAATGATCAATCATTATCTGCAGAAAGAACAACCTTTTAATTGTGCCGGCAGCTTTAAAAGTGAAGGTTATGGCATCGCACTTTTTGAATCCTTTGAAGGAAAAGATCCCAACAGCCTGATTGGATTACCACTCATTTCATTAATTAAAATGTTGGAAAAAGAGAATTTCTCCGTATTAGGTTAAGACCTTTTTAGGATCAGCGTTTAACGATTAAAAATAGTTAAATGCTGATCCTATTACCCCATAGTCACTAATTGCTCATGCAGTTTAGATACTTCATCTCTGAGCTGTGCGGCTTTTTCAAATTCAAGATCTTTAGCAAAAGCAAACATCTGTTTTTCTGTTAATGCTATCTGTTTAAGAATATCTTGTTCGCTGTGTATCTGGTAATTTGCTTTATATTCAGCAACCTTACCCTGTTTTAAGTTGCCTTTTTTAAGGTTTCTTTGTCCCAACTGCATCACATCGTTAACTTTTTTCGACAAACCTTGCGGAACAATGCCATTATCAATATTAAATTTATTTTGTAATAAACGCCGATCTTCGGTTACTTTGATCGCTTTTTGCATAGAGCCGGTAATACGAGCGGCATATAAAATGGCTTTCCCATTTAAATTACGTGCAGCACGTCCCATGGTTTGAATAAGTGAACGTTCGGATCGCAGGAAGCCCTCTTTATCCGCATCCAAAATAGCAACCAAAGAAACCTCTGGAATATCCAGACCTTCGCGCAACAAGTTAATACCGATTAGCACGTCGAAAATGCCTAAACGTAAATCGCGAATGATCTCGACACGTTCAACCGTATCAACATCGGAGTGAAGATAACGTGCTTTAATGCCGTGCTCATGCAAATAATCCGTCAGATCTTCCGCCATTCGCTTGGTTAACGTCGTCACTAAGACCCGTTCTTTTAAGGGTAAACGTACATTAATCTCAGAGAACAGATCATCAACCTGTGTGGTCACCGGGCGAACTTCTATTACAGGATCCAGTAAACCCGTAGGCCGTACAACTTGACGTATGATCTCGCCTTGAGATTTATTAATTTCATAATCACTGGGGGTTGCTGAAACATAAATAGTTTGCGGCGCTATTTTTTCAAATTCGGCAAATTTTAAGGGCCGGTTATCGAGGGCAGAAGGTAACCTGAAACCGTAATTCACCAGGTTTTCTTTACGAGAGCGATCGCCTTTATACATGGCGCCAATTTGCGGTACGGTGACATGGCTTTCATCAATAATTAATAAACTATCTTTGGGCAGATAATCAAACAAGGTAGGTGGAGCTTCGCCCTCGCTTCGCCCGGAGAGATAACGTGAGTAGTTTTCTATACCAGAGCAATACCCAAGTTCATTCATCATCTCAATATCGTACAGAGTACGTTGCGAGATGCGTTGCTCTTCAATCAGTTTATTCTGCTCAAGAAACTCTTTTTTACGCTCATTAAGCTCCTCTTTGATGGCATCAACGGCTTTAAGGATTTTCTCTCGCGGAGTAACATAATGCGTTTTGGGGTAAACAGTCACACGTGCCAGCTTATCTATCCCTTGCCCGGTAAGGGGATCAAAAACTGAAATTTGTTCGACCTCGTCATCAAACAATTCAATTCTTAAGGCTTCTTTTTCCGAATCTGCGGGAAAGATATCAATCACTTCACCGCGCACGCGAAACGTGCCGCGACTTAGTTCAGTTTCATTGCGGTTATATTGTAAATCGACTAAACGCTGCAGTATTTCACGGCTTGATATTATTTCACCTACCGTGAGGTGCAGCATCATTTGCAAATAAGCCGTTGGGTCGCCCAAACCATATATGGCTGAGACGGAAGCTACTAAGACTACATCTTTGCGTTCTAATAGCGCTTTGGTTGCAGAAAGGCGCATCTGCTCAATATGGGCGTTAATAGCAGCATCTTTTTCAATAAAAGAATCTGAACTGGGTACATAGGCTTCAGGCTGATAATAATCATAATAGGAAACAAAATATTCGACTGCATTATTGGGGAAAAAATCTTTCATTTCACCATATAATTGTGCCGCTAGTGTCTTATTGGGTGCAAGAATTAATGTCGGGCGGTTAAGCTTTGCAATCGCATTCGCTAAGGTAAATGTTTTACCCGATCCCGTTACTCCCAACAAAGTCTGAAAAGCGAGACCAGATTCAAGCCCCTCAACTAATTTATCAATGGCTTGTGGTTGGTCACCGGCAGGTGAGAATTGCGAGACAAGTTGAAACCTTTTATCCATGTATTACCTCTTATATCCAAACTACTTGAAGATGCAGATTCGGCATTTTCAAGTAATTTGGCTATATAACCTAAATATCTCAATATTACCCCAGAATAGACCACAGAAAAATAGTTAATCTCCTTTGACAAAATTATATGAAACGATTTTGAACTGCTTTAGCTGACCACAAAGTGCTGAGGAACTGGATGTTCTGAATAAAACTCATCACCCAGACAGGGTTAATTTAAACCAGCAAGGCTGAACGCTTATTTGATGGGTTTGGTATAATAGCGGTTTACAAAATTCACTCTATACTCAGGCCAACCCAACGGTCGATGCCTACTCTTTGAGCCAGCATGCTCTCGGCGGCAATGCGCATGGCTAAACCACTTAGATGCGCAAGAGTCTCTTTACAAGGACTCACTCCTTTTACCCTAAAGATCTTGATAATAAAAAATTTTCGAGAGAGTTCTTTATTAAAAAAACAGTGAAAATTATGCTTTAACAATAAAAATATCGCCTACACTGCTTTTAGGTAACTTGTCTGGCCTGTACAGGGGCTGTATTACGCATTTTCAAGTTGCAGATAAAAGAGAGAACAGATCTATAAAGATGTTATTTAACGGATCTTTTAATATCAACGGGACAAATATCGCGTTTAAATAATCAGCAATAAAAATCAATTATTTTATGTTCATGTCAATAATTTTTTTATGTTTAACTAAGAATAATTCACATTTAAATATTGACTTTATAATAATTTAATTTTTCTTAACTGATTACAAAACCCTTCATTAACTATGCATTTGACATTTGTAACCCATTGTTTTTATTGCCAAATTTATTTCGCTCGTTTTTACTGCAATGTAATAAAAAGTAAGTAATGATAAGGGCTACAGGCTGTTTTTATAAATCTCCCCACAGAGTTATCCACAGAAAAAGTGGATAACCATTCTAAAGCTAGAAACCATAAGGCTTGCAGTACTAAATCAAACGAAGAAAAAAGATCTTAAGTAAACGATCTTTAAATATTTTTCATTATTTATAAAAAACATAAAATATTTGAGGCAGACCAATAAATTACAGCGAATGACATAAAATAGATCTTAATTAATATTTTAAACACCTTATTTTAACAATTAAGATACAAGTTATTAAAAAAAACACTTGGTTTTTTATTTAAAACAGCACAAATCAAACTGATTTGCTATCATCTTTACCTACCTTTTCTCACCATAGGAGTATCCGTTGTGATCTACGCATGGCTTAAAAAAATCCGTTTTTTCACTTTAGTATCTGCCCCCTTTTTTTTATTTTCTTGCAGCAATGTACCCAGTACCATGCAAGTTCAACCTGAAATTTCCACTGCACAAAAAATACCAGCGATTAATAGCGATATCAACTGGTCACTGAGCAGTCAAGATCGACGTATTGCGCATTATTTAATTGAAATAAGTGCAGGTGACGGCGTTGCAGCACTGGTCAATGAATCAAACAGTAGTCGTCTGATTATTCAGCAAACTTTAAATAACCAATGGTCGGCCCAGGGATTAAACCTTTCTCCGGACAATGATTACAAAATAGATGTCCAGCTCATTAAATTACTGGCGAAAGTCAAGCAGTCTACCTATAAGCATGAAATAAATTCCGAGGTGGTAATAAAAATACAACTCAAATCAAATAACAAAACATTTAGCAAAACATTTAATTCACGCACGGTTTCAGAAGCGCCCTTTAATGCCGATGGAGAAAAAATAAGTGCACAACTCAATAAACAGTTATCGCAACTGTTGACTGAAATAGTGAAAAACCCTGAACTTAATACCAAGCTAACAAAATTCTAACTGATCCATCAAAAAGGAAACTCCATGAAATATTTATTATCTATTTTTCTGCTCTTTCTCAGTACATCTGTCTTTTCAGACGAAAATCCAACGGTGTTAATGGAAACCTCACAAGGCCCCATTGTTATCGAGTTATATCCAAACCTGGCACCAAAAAGCGTTGCCAATTTTTTACACTATGTAGAAACAGATGGTTTTAAGCAAACCACCTTTCACCGTGTTATTAATAATTTTATGATCCAGGGCGGTGGTTTTAAGGTATCAGGAAAACAAGCGAGCACGGTTGCAGCAATAGAGAATGAATCCCGCAATGGTTTAAGCAATAAACGCGGCACTATTGCCATGGCAAGAACCAATAATCCGCATTCAGCCACTCGCCAATTTTTTATTAATCACAAGGATAATAATTTTTTAGATGCGCAGGGTGACAGTTGGGGTTACAGCGTCTTTGGCAAAGTGATTAAAGGGATGGAAGTTGTAGATAAAATAGCAACACTCAAGACCGGTGCGGGTGATAAACCCATTCAAACGGTTATTATTAATAGCATCGCAGTAAACACAAAATAAAGTGCAAAATCTTCACTTTAGCGCTGATTAACGTTTTTATACGCTGTTTTTTATACTCGACAGGAAGTTAGAAAACCAACTCCCTGCCGGGTAATATAAGTGATAATTTTAAGGTAAACATGATAAACAGGAGAGTTAATTCTGACTCTCAGCCGGTTTAATATTATTTCCATTTAAAATCATTTATTTTTAGGTAAGGTGATATTCACTTCTAATACAGACATATCATCATCGGCATTATCTGAAAATTCACATTTAACATCATTATTTGATATATCCATAAATTTTCGAATAACCTCAACTATTTCTCTTTGCATTTCAGGTAAATATGATGGACTTACCGAACTTGAATGCTCATGTGCAACAATAATTTGCAAACGATCTTTAGCTGATTTCGCACTGCTTTTTTTCGGTTCATTCCTTCTGAAATATCCTAATAGTCCCACATTAACCTCCAAATATACGGCTTAAAAAACCTTTTTTCTCATAGGTGACAAAACGAAAATCACGTTCAATACCCTGCAAACGATCCACTGCATCTTGATAAGCTTTTCCCGCGTCGCTATCTTGATTGAGAATAATAGGTTCACCTAAATTTGAAGCGCTTAACACATCTTTGGATTCAGGAATAACCCCCAGTAATTCAATGCCTAATAAATCATTAATATCATCGATGCTGAGCATCTCTTCTCGTTGAACACGCTCCGGACAATAACGGGTAATTAAAAGGTGTACTTTTACAGGGTCAAGTTGTTGTTCTGAACGGTAAGATTTACTGGATAACATACCAGTGATACGATCTGAATCTCGTACCGATGACACTTCAGGGTTGGTAGTCACTATCGCTTCATCTGCAAAATAAAGTGCCATCATGGCGCCTTGCTCAATCCCAGCAGGAGAATCACATATAATGTACTCAAACCCGTCAGATTTTAGCGTATCAATGACCTTTTGAACGCCCTCTTTGGTTAACGCATCTTTATTACGGGTTTGCGAAGCGGGTAAAATGTAAAGATCAGGAATACGCTTATCTTTAACTAACGCCTGCTGAAGATTTGCTTCACCGTTTATCACATTAATTAAATCGTAAACAACTCGACGTTCGCAGCCCATAATCAAATCCAGATTACGCAGCCCAATGTCGAAATCGATAATAACGGTTTTTGCACCCGTCATTGCAAGACCACTGCCAATTGCAGCACTACTTGTTGTTTTACCAACACCACCTTTACCTGATGTCACGACAATTACTTTCGCCATTATTCTAATTCCTTATCCCAGATGTAATTTGGCCAATACTATTTGTTCATTTTGTAATGAGACTATGCAACTTTTAGCGACATAATCATTCGTTAAATCATCACTTAATTTATAAATTCCCGCAATAGAAAGCAATTCTGGTTTTAGTGCCTGGCAAAAGATGCAGGCAGTTTTATCGCCCATTGCCCCGGCCAACGCTTTACCGCTTAGTTTACCATAAATGTGAATATTACCATCGGCAATAACTTCAGCCCCGGCCCCCACATCACCATGAATAACAAGATCGGTTTCTTTCGCATAAATCTGCTGTCCGGAGCGAACTCTTCCCGTATGAACTTTTGTTTTAAGCTCATTCTGCGGACGGCAATCCAAGGGTATATCAACCGGCTTTACGGCTGCCGGTATTACGTTTGTTATTTTGTTCGATTGGCGCAGAGAACGTCTCAATATGGCGATCTGCTGCGCGCTTATCAGCTCTCTTTGCTGATCAGATAAGTCTCCTGAAATGCCAACTAAAATAAAACCTTGCTCATTGATACGCTGTTTCATGTTAGCAAAGTCTATGTTAAGTGCTGCATTTCCAATATTAACCACCACGGGTGCATTTTGAAAAAAATCCGGTGCCGTAATACTTTTTTTATGAAGCTCTTCCGCTAAAGTAGTCAGGCTTTCACTCTCAAGATTCACTACCAGCAGAGTAAAATTTGATGATTTTAAGGTCATACTCATCCTATCCATGATTGTCATAATTATTTGACTTAAAATACAGTACATTTTTTAAAAAAACATACTGATGCATGTTATAGTTTGCTATCTAAATAGGCAAGCAAGTAAAGGGCTACATTACTATTATGTTATGTGCAGTGTATAAAAGTATTCGCAAATCGCAGACTTATCTGTTTATTGCAAAACGTGATGATTTCTCTCCAGTCCCGGATCCTCTACTGGCTCAATTTGGTCCGCCGCAGTTGATCTCCATGTTAAATATTAATTTGCAGACAAAATTTGCTTTGGCAGAGGCTGAGAAAGTACTCTCTGCCATTACAAATAATGGTTATTATTTGCAACTTCCTCCTCCTCCGGTTGATCATTTAAAAGAGCACAAAAACTGGAAAAAAAAACAGCAGGCCAATGAACATGAAATTTCATAAAAAACTCACTTTCTCGTCGCCAATAAAAATGCTTTTTCTGACCATTTTCATAGGCTTATTATTTAG
>JBLIEH010000077.1:0-7978 GCA_047632875.1 Psychromonas sp.
TTGTAAAATGGGGCTTATCACCAAAAAGGGGCGTTTGTGCATAAGACTGTAAAAAATCAAACCACTGCTCGCCGTGTAATGATGCCACTTGCGTGCGTGGAAGATATAACAGGGCGACACCTTTAAGCAGTTGATTTAAAAGAATGAAGTCAGCGTTAGACTGTTGCAAATGGAGTAATTGCTTTAATGCCGTTTTTTGCTTAACTTGTTGTTTTTTATATTTTTTAAATAAATAAACAGATAACAGCAGGCAAATAATGACCGCGCTTAATAAAAACCAGTAGACAGGTGCGGGGGGCCAAAATGAGGGCGAGGAAAGAGAGAGTATGTCATTAAGTTGTGCCACAGGATTTTGATTATTTTGCGCGGACATGAAACTGATCCAATAATGAGCGTGAAGCTGATATCTGATAAAGAGGAATACCCTGTTTTGTAAACAGGCTGCTTATCTTATGCTGGCGTTGACTGGCCGCCTCCTGATAATCCTGCAGTGATTTTTTTTGCCTGAAAAATCCACTGCCCTGTAAACTGTTTATTTTAAGATTGTCCTGCTGCACCGTTTTGGGTAAGGCTAATTCCAGCGGATCCGATACCTGCCAGGCATTAATTTGATTGTGCCTGCGGATCTGGCTAATCAATTTTTGGCAGTGCTCATCAAGCTGCGAAAAATCACTGATTAAATGCACCTGACTGCCCGTCTGTACTAAATAGGAAAGGCGTTTAAGCTGTACTAATAATGACTGTGACTGTGATCGGAATTCCGTTTTAAAGGGCCTGCTTGCGCAGAGTTGTGCACTTTGATGCAGAAAGGCCATTAAACCGGCATTTCTCCCGGTCGGTTTTAATTCAGCCACTTCTTGCTGGTTAAAAACTATGCCGCCAAGGCGATCATTACGCTGCTTTGCCTGCCAACTGAGGAGGGCGGCAAGATGACAGGCCTGCACTGATTTAAAGACAAACTGACTGCCAAAAATCATACTGTAGGAAAGATCTAAGAGGATAAAAACCGGGCGCTCTTTCTCTTCCTGGAATAACTTGGTATGTGCTTTACCGGTGCGCGCGGTGACAGACCAATCAATGCTGCGTACATCATCACCCGCCTGATAATGACGTACTTCGGCAAACTCCATGCCCCGGCCTTTTATTTTGGCCAGATAATTTCCGGAAAGCTGCTTGTAAGCCGTGCTGCTTGCCGGCCTTAATTGTATTTTAGCCTGCTGTTTATAACTGAGTAATTCACTCAGGCTGACATCAATACCGGTTTGATAAGGGCTATCGGCAAACAGGGCATTTTTTGTTTTTACATTTGTCATTAGGCTGGAATGGCTACCTGATTGATGATTTCTTGAATAACACGATTTGCATTAATACCTTGTGCCTCGGCTTCATAGCTTAATATAAGGCGGTGGCGTAAAACCGGATAGAGGTTTTGAATAATATCATCGGGCATCACAAAGTCTCGCCCGTCAAGCCATGCGCGAGCTTTGGCTGTGCGCATTAAGGCCAATGTCGCCCGCGGGCTTGCACCATAACTGATCCACTCTTTTAATTGTGACCCGTAATATTGTGGTTGGCGCGTTGCAATAATTAAATCAATCAGGTACTGCTCTAAATGAGGTGCAATATTCACTGTCATTATTTCCTGACGAATAGTAAAAATCTGTTCATTTAAGAGTGGTGTGACCTCGGCTATTTTTTCTTTGAGGATCTCTTTCTGATTGAGTTTTAAAATCTCTTTTTCCGTTTCGGCATTGGGGTAATCAAGCTCCAGATGCATAATAAAACGGTCTAATTGCGCTTCTGGCAATGGATAAGTACCTTCCTGTTCCAGCGGGTTTTGGGTCGCCATGACTAAAAAAAGTTCCGGCAACGGGTAGGTTGTTTTGCCGACCGTAATCTGCCGTTCAGCCATCGCCTCAAGCAATGCTGACTGCACTTTTGCCGGCGCGCGGTTTATTTCATCTGCAAGAATTAAGTTATGAAAAAGCGGGCCTTTTTCAAAAATAAACTCACCTGTTTCCTGGCGAAAAATATCGGTACCAGTGAGATCCGAAGGTAACAGATCCGGGGTAAATTGAATACGGTGAAAATCCCCTTCAATACCCTTGGAAAGGGCATTAATCGCGCGCGTTTTAGCGAGTCCCGGCGGGCTTTCAACAAGAATATGACCATCAGCAAGTAACGCAATGAGTAAGCCGTCAACGAGTTCACTTTGTCCCAGGATCATTTTATTCAGATATGTGCGTAATGCGTCAAGCTGTTGTTTTGCCATAGTTATAATCTACTTAAAATTAAGGTGGTGGAAAATATACTGCGATTAAAGACCATTTCAAGTGCTAAAAGTTCCCCTAGTTTTAGCCATTAATTTTTAATTAATGTGAGATAAGAAGGGTAGTATAATAAATAATCACTGATGTTTTTGACTTTGTTCATGTTTTTTCTACCTAAAGTACGTATCCTTGAAGTTTGGCGATTTTGTGTTAGATTCTGGAGCATCAATAAAAAATTTAGTATAATCGTCAATTATACTCAACTGCTCAATGTTTTGGGAAAAGGATCAATCAGTCTAAAAATGACTATATCCTCGGCCTAACATTTTGTGCGTTTTATTTTCAGTTTGAAGGAGAAAATGATGAGCGAATTAGAATCAGTGCTCTGGCATATTCTAGGTTATGCAGCGATTCCTACTATTTTTATTGCCGGTTTTATTGGCGTTTTTTTTGCGGCAATTGTTATTTTAAAAATATCCGGCGCAACCCCGATCAAAGATTCATTATCTTAATAGACTATTGTCTTTAGCCTAATATTTACTGGAGGGTAAGTTATTGCATATCTATATTATGCGTCATGGGGAAGCTGAGATGCTGGCCCGCTCAGACTCGGAAAGAGCATTAACTGCGCTCGGCCGTTTAGAATCAGAAATGATGGCCAGCTACCTGGCGAATCAAAATATATCTTTTGATGCGGTATTGGTCAGCCCATATTTACGTGCGCAACAAACCTGGCAGTCGGTTTTTCCCTACTTTACTGCCGTTGCAAATGTACAAACCTTGCCGTTTTTAACCCCAGGGGGCAGCGCCCGTAAATCCGTTGATGAAATTCTGGCTTTGCGAGCTGCAGGCGTACAAAAACTTTTGATTGTGTCTCATTTACCTCTGGTAGGATATATCGTTGGAGAGTTAGCCCCGGAAGCCGGTGTCCCTGCCTTTTCAACTTCCGCCGTTGGCATTGTCGAGCTGGATGACGATGGCTTCGGAAATTTGCATAGTTTAACCAGCGTTGCACAACTGTCTAATCAATAAGACAGTTGCTTCCAATCAAGTAACTAAATTCTGTCGTCATAATATTGCTGTGAGAATGGATCAGGATCTTTTTAGATCCGTTAATAGCGAATGTATTAAAGATTTGAACTTGCATTGCGCAGGGGAAATTAACACTAGCAGGCATGAGTTACAGGAAGTCGTTATTCTCCTTTCACAAAATCCTATGAAACGATTTTGAACAGCTTTAGCTGACCACTGAGTGGTGAAGAACAGGATGTCCAGAATAAAACTCATCACACAGATAGGGTTGATTTTAACCAGCAAGGCTGATCACTTATTTGATGCGTTTGGTATAAAAACCTCTTGCAGCGCGGTGTCCTCATCTGGTTTTAATCCAGGTTCTTTTTAAATCTAAAAGCGGCCAGCATTAAACCAAGACAGGTAAAACCTAATAACCAGATTGTGTCTTTCCATAAATCAATTAAGTCAGCTCCTCTTAAAATCACTCCGCGTATGATGCGCATAAAATGCGTGGCAGGCAGGGCTTCTGATATCCATTGTGCCGCTATTGGCATCGCTTCATAGGGAAATATAAATCCCGATAATAAGATTGAAGGTAATAAAATAAAGATGGTCATCTGCGTGGATTGCAGCTGTGTTGTTGCAATGGTTGAAATGACTAAGCCAAGGGTTAAGCTGGCGGAAATGAAAATCAAGGTGCTTAATAATATTTGGCTTAAGGCCCCGTTGATGGGAACAGAAAAGATAAAATATCCCAACCCTAAAATGATGACCACTTGGATCAGCCCGACAAATATATAAGGGATTATTTTTGCTATCATCAATTCGATAGGGCGGATTGGAGTGGTAATTAACAGTTCTAAATTACCTCTTTCTCTTTCCCGCACAATCGCCGCACTGGTAAACATAATCATGGTCATAGTAAGAATAATACCCAATAAACCCGGTATGATATTCACTGCCGAGCGCCGAGAGGGATTATAAAGAAGGGTTACCTCAAAGTTTTTTGGTCGCTTCGATGGCATTAATCTAAGATCCGTTAATGGCATATTTTGCAGTTGCAAAATAGCCGCACTGATCATGGTATCTGAGCCGTCAACTAACCACTGCCCTAATAGCCTGTCTTGCGTCATTCTTCTGGTTAAATCCTTCGGTAATATTAATACTGCGCGGACCAGGCCTTGTTGTAATGCCTGCTCTCCTTCAACAACAGTTGCGTACTGATGAGTAATCTTGACCACTTGAGAGACTTGTACCGAGGCGCGGATCACCCGACCGACGGCGGATTCACTTTGATCTACTATGGCGATCGGCACATTGCGAATATCGGTATTGATCGCAAAACCAAAGAGTAACAACTGGATCAGTGGGATCATCACAATCATCGCGAAGGTGATCCTGTCCCTTGATAGTTGGCGCAGCTCTTTGACTATAATGGCCTTCATGCGAAATAAAGATTTCATCGCTTACCTTTTCCCGTGGAGGTCACAAAGACTTCTTCCCGACTTGCTCTGGGATATTTAATTGTGCATCCTGCAGCTCTTTGACTGTAATTGCTTGCTTTCATTCGAAATAAAGATTTCATCGCTTACCTTTTCCCGTGGAGGTCACAAAGACGTCTTCCAGACTGGCTCTGGTGATATTTAATTGTGCATCCTGCAGCTCAGGGAAAGTATCTTGAAGCCAACTGATCGGCTCGATTATATTATTATTAACCAATACCCGCAGCCGGATCCCGAGCTGGGCGGCAGATTGAATCTCTTGGTTTTTTAATAACTTCCTCTTTAACACCCGTAAATTCCCCGCATTGATTTCAATAACATGTACACCCATATTATTCATCAGAGTTTCAGGTTCACCATCGGCTCGGATAACACCCGCTTCCATAATAGCAAGGCGGTGGCAGCGCTCGGCTTCATCCATATAATGGGTGGTAATTAAAATGGTGGTTCCCTGATCGCTCAAATCGAACAGCTGCTCCCAAAATTCCCGTCTGTTTTCAGGATCGACGGCAGAGGTGGGCTCATCCAGAAAAAGCAATTCAGGTTGATGCATGGTGGCTGCTGCCAATGATAAACGTTGTTTTTCACCACCACTCATTCCGGAAACCCGTTGCCCTTTTAATGCCTGTAGCCCGTAGGTGTTTAGCTGCTCTTTAATACGATCTTTTAAGGTAAGCCGAGGCAACGCATAAATATGTCCTATAAACTGTAAATTTTCGATCACCGTCAGATCATCGTAAAGCGAAAATTTTTGGGTCATATAACCAATCTTTAAACGCAGCTGCTCAGCTTGTCTGGGAATCTCTAATCCCAGTACCTTAACTTGTCCGGAAGTGGGTTTTAATAACCCCGTAAGCATCCGCAGTGTGGTTGACTTTCCACAGCCATTGGGTCCCAAAAAGCCATAAATACAACCTTTAGGTATCTCTAAATCAATCCCCTTTATCGCGCTGAAATCACCGAATTTTTTGCTTATATTGGTGACTTTAACCGCCAATTCAATCATGACTGGCACGACGCGGATTGTTTAAATCTACCTGCGCGGGGATACCTGAGGGTAAGTCTTTAGCATTTTCCGGTAAGGCGACTTCTGCCAGATACATCAGACGCGAACGTTCATGTTCGGTCAGGGCGTAATAGGGAGTGAAAGAGGGGACGGTAGCAATCCAGCGCACAGTCCCTTCGAAGGGCTCCTTTAAACCATCAACAAAAACAGTCACCTGGCTAGAAATAGAAAAGTCTAACCGGGATGAAGCGGGTATATAAACACGTGCATAGGGGGCATTTCCGGCCTCAATCACGGCTAATAAAGCGCCTGCAGGCACTCTTTCACCAAGATGATATGGCAGGCTGTCTAAAATACCCTCACGTGTTGCTATGATAGTGAGTTCATCTAGTTTTTGTTGCTCTAATCTCAACTTGGCTTGGGCAATCTCCACTTCAGCCTGTGCTGCGGCGATATTTTCTATGCGGGCGCCTGAAATTAATTTTGTCAGATCTTCGTTTTCCGCGTGATAAGTTCCTGCTGCGGCATCTTTTGTGGCTAACTGACTATCTCTTTCGGCAACACTGACCAGCCCTTGTGAGAAGAGTTTATTGATCCGCGTATAGTTTTTTTCGGCGGCAATCAGGTTTGCTTTGGCGCGATCTGATTTGGCTTTTGCCGCCGCAATATCTTCGGATCTTTCACCGTTGGTAAGCAGCAATAGTTGTGCCTGCACTCTGGCATGTTCTGCTTGTGCTTGTGCTAATATCGCTTGTTGTTTTTTATCGTCTAACTTAACCAGTACATCACCCGTTTTAACATGGTCGCCTTCTCTTACCGGTAATGCGCGAATAATTTCGTTGGATGTTGCGGTAAAGGTGATTTGATCTCTTTCTAAGGTGCCTAATGCCAGTTCGGTTGTCTTATCTTCACAGCCAACCAATAATATAAAACAACTCGCTAACAGCAGTGAAATTTGCATGTGCTCGGATCTCCCTATTATACCAAATGTATTAAAATGTGATCTTGCATTGCGCAGGAAAAATTAACACTAGCAATAGATGAGTTGCAGTAAGTCGCTATTCTCCTTTCACAAAATCATATGGACCGATTTTGAACAGCTTTAGCTGGCCACGAAGTGGTGAATAACAGGATCTTCTGAATAAAACTCATCACATCGATAGGGTTGATTATAATCAGCAAGTCAGTGCACTTATTTGATGCGTTTGGTATCAATGGTTAATAATAGTTAAACTCCTTGTAAAAAAACAAACACAGCGCCGATTTTGATCATTAATTACCCCTAACGACTTGAATATGCAGATTCAAGTCGTTTGGGTATAAGTACCAGCTGCAAACTCAGCTTAAGTATTTCCGGGTACGTTGCATGACAATCCCTTATTGACCTCGTTTAATGTGAAGTCGACAAAGCGCCTGTTGGCAATCGATAAATAACCTTCTTTGCGCCAGGCTAATGCAAGGTCGAGATAAACAGGCTCTTCAAAGGGGATGCCCAGTATTTCAGGCTCTCTGTCTGTTACCAACTCCAGCAGGGCAGTTATCGCAAATTCGTTTTTAACAATGTTTAGCATCATCGCCAGTAAATTTGTTTCAAAAGAATATTTGGCCCTGCACTGATATTGTCCGCAAAGTTTATCAATCACTTCACGGTGAAAGTAACCCACTTTAAACATCACCAATTCCTGTTCAAAAAAGGTACTGTAATCGAGTTTTTTAAGGTCTGCTAAGGGATGATTTAGACCAACTGCAGCAACCATTTGTGAAGTAATCAGATGTTTGGCCTGCAGTTCATCGGGTAAGTGGTCATTGACTATCACTCCCAGATCCAACTCGCCGCTTAACAGTTGTGCCCGGATGGTTTGCGTGCCGGATTCAACGATGGACAGGTTAATATCAGGGTATTTAAATTTAAAGGCCATTAATATTTCAGGAAAAAAATAGGATCCCATCATGCTCGGGATGCCAATTTTTACTTCCCCTTTCTCAAGGCCGCGTAGCTCATCAATTGCAATTTGCGCATCGTTTATCTTCGTTAAGATAACCTTGGCATGAATTAAGAGCACCTCTCCCTCTTTCGTTACCGTGACGCCTTTACTGCTGCGGTGTAATATTGTCACCCCAATTTTCTGTTCTAACTTGCGAATTGCAATACTCAAAGCGGATTGCGCAATACCCAGCGCTTGAGC
>JBLIEH010000078.1:0-7974 GCA_047632875.1 Psychromonas sp.
AACAAGGTCGGAATAATGAGCAATAAACGCCTTAAAATATAATTATTCATTATTGGCTCTTCTCCTGCTTATTTTCGGACTGAGCATTTTCGGCCTGAGTTGACCACCAGGTGGATAAACCCAAATCATATATTGGCGCAACATCCGGATGAGAAAACTTATTCCAATAGGCAATGCGATAGGCCGGCAGGTACCACTGCGGAATCACAAAATGCAGACTGAGCAAAACCCGATCTAAGGCTCTGGTTGTCTGCACTAATTCTTCCCTTGTATCGGCCATAATTAATTGACTGACCAGCTGATCAATCACCGGGTGACAAACCCCAGACCAATTGGCGGTTCCGGGCTCCATAATGCTATCACAGCCCCAATGACCCGATTGTTCATTACCCGGTGATATTGATTGCCCTTTGCGCAATGAAACCAGGTCAAAATCAAAATTATTTAAGCGGTTGATGTACTGGGAAACATCCACCAGCCGAATCGAGGTTTTGATACCGATACGCTGTAAATTACGGCGAAATGGATGCACTACACGTTCGAAGTCTTTGCTGTAAAGTAAAAACTCAAAGCTTAATTGCCGACCATCTTTATCCTGCATTTTACTGTCTTTTAACTGGTATCCGGCAAGTTCAAGTAAGGCCACGGCTTTTCTCAGCTGCGCGCGAATATTGCCGTCTGCACTGCTTTTCGGGAATTCGATAGGGTCAAAAACAGCCTTTGGCAGCTGATCTTTATAGGGCTCTAAAACAGCACGTTCAGCGGCGGAAATATCTTTTTGAGTAGATAATTCAGAGCCGGAGTAAAAGCTGTTAATACGCGTGTAAGCGCCGTAAAAAAGGGTTTTATTGGCCCACTCAAAGTCAAATAACAAAGCGATCGCCTGACGCACATTAACATCTTTAAATTTATCTTTGCGTAAATTAAACCAGAATCCCTGCATCCCTTGCGGATTTTTATCGGCAATTCTACTGGTGATAATTTCGCCTGAATCAAAGTTGTCACCGACATAACCCGTTGCCCAGCGCTTTGCAGAGCTCTCTAAGCGGTAATCAAAATTACCCGATTTGAAGGCTTCAAAGGCAACACCATCATCGCGATAATAATCAAAAATCATGCTGTCAAAATTATGCTGGCCTTTATTAACGGCTAAATCTTTTGCCCAATAATCTTTCACTCTTTTGTAAGTGATGCTTTTTGAAGCATCAAAACTATCGATTTGATAAGGACCGGAGCCGAGTGGAATGGTTAAACTGCTTGTCGCAAAGTCCTTATCCGCCCAAAAATGTTCCGGTAGAATGGGAAGTTGGCCGATGATTAAAGACAGTTCCCGATTACCAACTTCTTTAAAATAAAAAGTGACCTGCTGATCATTGTCCACCACTACATCCTCCACCCCGGAATAATAGGAACGATAATGCGGCGCTCCTTTTTCGACCAACAATTCAAAACTGAATTTCACATCGCTCGCCTGGATACTTTTACCGTCGTGAAATCGGGCATTTTTATTGAGAATAAAACTGACCGAAGTATAGTCACTCGCCACTTTGACTTTTTCCGCTATCAATCCATAACTGCTGAAGGGTTCATCTCGTGATTGAGCCAGTAAAGTATCATAAATCATACCGATTCCACTGGCTGCATTGCCTTTGACAATATAGGGATTTAGGGAGTCAAAACTACCAATAGCAGCTTGTTTAAAGACCCCGCCTTTTGGTGCATTTGGATTTACATATTGAAAATGGGTAAAATTTGGTGCATATTTAAAGTCTCCATACATACTCAGCCCATGCTGCCAAGCACCGGCAAATAACAAAGCACTGCTGCTACTTAGATAGCAAAATAGTAAAAGGCGTGTAAACTTAAAGAGTGACAGTGGAAACATATAATAGATCAGCTGTTAGATAAGAGGAGTAATGGAAACAAAGATAGCAAAAGAAAAAATTAAAAAAACATTTAAATTAAAAAGAAAATCAAAAAAGGAGAAGTCAGAGCGATGAAGTTATCTATTTAACAATGCCCTAAGTTTTTCAGCACAACAAGCACTGATTATTTTTATTTTAAGAAAAACAAGCATAGGTCAAATAATAATTTCCTTAATCGTACAAGCCAGAAAAGTGTGATACAGAACACTTTTAAAGGCGGCAAAAAAGAATAACCTATTTATGAACATAATAAATGTACAATCAAAGAGGTGTCTTATATGAGAATCGAAATCACAAGTAAACAAATTACTATCACTGAGACGATGCGTACTAAAGTAGAGGAAAAATTCGAAAAATTAGAAAAACTGCAAATTCCCTTTATTACTCCCCACTTCATTATTACCAAAGAGCCTAAGGGCGTAAAAATAGAAGCCACAATTAACGTTCCTAATGATAAAATTTTTGCACATGCACAGAACGATGATCTGTATGTAGCAATCGGACAATTATTTCAAAAATTAGAACGTCAGTTAACCAAATACCTGCATAAATCTGAAGCGAGTCGCGCAAAAAATAACGGTAAAGATATGTGCCGTACAGGAGAAATTTCAGGCGAAGCGATTGAAGAACCAGAAGTTAAAATTGAATCAGATGCAGAAATAAAATTAAATAAAGAATTCGCAGCATAAAACTGATACAAAGTAAGTAAATAAATAAATAAAAAAGGAGGTTAAAAACCTCCTTTTTTATTGCCTGAAAAAAGTACTGAATTGTTCTTTATTTCTCTTCGTAATGGCGATTATCATGAGCCTGCTGCAACAGCGAGCGACTTTCATCAAGAAAGAGTGAAGAATAATCCCCCATCCATTCCGTTACGGATTCAAAACGTTTAATAAATTTATCTCTATCCGCATTCTCAAGTAACTCAATTGCCTCAGAAAAATGCTGATGATAACGTTTAATCATCACCAGATTATTTTTTTGTGAAAGAATAATATCGGCGTATAAAGCAGGATCCTGTGCAAACAGACGGCCGACCATTGCCAGCTCCAAACGGTAAATTGGAGAGCTTAAATCTAACAACTGTTTTAAATCAGCATCAACCTCTTTTAAATGGCTGCCGTAGACAAAACTGGTGAAGTGTCGTAATGCCTGAATCAGGGTCATCGATTCATCGTGAACCGTGGAGGCAACATTATAAAGATGCGCGCCCCAGATTTTCATCTGCTCGATTAACCACTGGTACTTATCTTCACCGCGACCATCACAATAAACAATCACCTGCTTAGCAAAACTGGAAATATCAGGGCCAAACATAGGGTGTAAACCAACGACCGGGCCTTTATGTACCTTCAGCATGGCTTGTAAGGGTTCATCTTTAATACTGGTAATATCCGCTAAGATACAATCATCGGGAAGATAGCTAAGTTGATCAATAACAGAAACAGTGACATCAATGGGTGAACCAACAATCACAAGACCTGCATGGCTGCATATCTCCTCGGCCTTGTCCCAATTACCCCGCCCTAGAATATCAACTTGATAGCCTGATAACTTGAACATTTCCACAAAACGCTGGCCTAATAAACCGTTCCCGCCAATGATGACAATTCTTTTCATCTTTGGATTAACGGTTTTAAAGCCAGTATCGTTTTCGCTGGCGTAGGATTCGCGCATCGTACGGCGCAGTATATCTTCGATCAAATTGGCCGGCACGCCTTTAGCTGACGCCTCTTCACGGCGTTTAGCCAGCATCGCCGCTTCTCGCTCAGGGACATAAATAGGCAAACCATGCTTGGCTTTAACTTCACCCACTTCACCGACCAGACGCAGGCGTTCAGCAAGCAGGTCAATTATCTGCTGATCAACTGCATCAATTTTATCTCGTAATTTACTTAAAGGCATAAACCCTTCTTATCTTGTTTTTAAAGTATCTTTTAATACATTGACAGCTTCAGCAAGAAGTTGACTCGTTGTTTCCCAATCAATACAGGCATCAGTGACCGACACTCCATATTTAAGGGACGCTTTAGGTAATGTTGCCGCTTGATTACCTTCATTAATATTACTTTCTAACATGATACCTATAATGGATTTATTCCCTTCGATCACCTGATGGAAAACATCTTTTGCCACTAAAGGCTGCAGGGCATGATTTTTGTTGGAATTTTCATGGCTGCAATCGACAATTAAGACTTCCTCTACGCTGGCTTTTTTAAGTGCCTGCTCGGCTAATGCAACGTTTAGGGAATCATAGTTTGGCTTACCACCACCGCCACGTAAAATAACATGGCCATCTCTATTACCCGATGTTTGCAGTAATGCGCTTTGGCCTAATTGGTTAATACCCATAAAACGATGTGGGGAAGACGCGGATTTCATCGCATTCACGGCGGTAGATAAACTGCCGTCTGTACCATTTTTGAAACCCACCGGCATAGATAAACCACTGGCCATTTCGCGGTGAGTTTGCGACTCAGTCGTACGTGCACCAATTGCTGACCAGCTAAACAGATCACCTATATATTGCGGACTAATAGGGTCAAGCGCTTCCGTTGCAATAGGCAAACCTAATTCAGAAATCCATAGCAGTAGTTCGCGAGCTTGCTTTAATCCGGTTTCAATTTCGAATGAATCGTCCATAAAAGGGTCATTAATTAGCCCTTTCCAACCAACGGTGGTACGGGGTTTTTCAAAATAGACTCTCATAACAATATAAAGCGTATCCTTATACTCCTCATGTAAGGATTTCAGGCGAGTCGCGTAATCTTTAGCGGCATCAATATCATGGATAGAACAGGGGCCACAAATTACCAAAAAACGAGGATCTTTTTTATGCACAATATTAGACACTGTTTGGCGAGCTTCTGCGATAAACTGATAAACATCGTCTGAAGCCGGCACTAGTTTTTTTAATTCTGCGGGGGTGATTAACACTGTTTCTGATTCTATATAAATATTTTCATTTTGAGGCATAATCATTCTCTTATTGCTGACATTTTATGAATAAAAGTATCATAGCATAGCGGTAAAATAGATCATGCGTTTAACAAGCTGAAATGATTAAAAGCTACCCGGGCTGACAATTTTGTTGCTTGCAAGCGGCATTATGATTGAAAAAATGACCCTATTATTTGAATCTAAGTGATTTTAAAAATAAAAATAAGCCGCTAATAATGAAAGTTTGTATAAAAGGCCCAATCCACCTCTGAATGCAGGCTCAAGTATCCTTTGCCGCTCACAGCTTACTTGAGTATATTGACCCCCTATTAAGGTACAGTGATGACAATGAGATGTTTATTAATTAGACTATAGGCACAACAACGAGCATTACTATTTTAAACAAGGCGGGCACACTTCATGAAAATGGCTTCTATCTTGACCCTGACAGTCTGTTTACTTTTGCCTTTAACGGCAACAACAGCCTATGCGAAGACATCAGCTAATGATAACAAGGCAACGAGTGCCGCCAATGAATCAAAAAGAAGCCCAAAAAAACTCAAGGTTAACAGCAGTGCTCAGGCGGTGCAGTTAGTTAAACGCCGATATCAGGGGAAGGTGCTTAAAGCGCAATCCACTAAAAGCAATGGGCAACTTGGATATCGGGTTAAGATGATCTCAAGAGAAGGACGTGTGTTTTATATCTTCGTCGATGCCCAAACCGGCAATATTAGCGGAAAATAATCCCTTCAAGCAAGCAGAGATAGTCAAAGGATCCTGTCAATGAGAATACTGTTAGTCGAAGACGATATCAGTCTCCAGAGCAATCTAAAACAACACTTAATCGCTTCTAACTATAGGGTCGATGCTGTATCCGATGGCGAAGAGGGGCTTTTTCAGGGGACTGAATATAATTATGATGCTGCCATTATCGATCTGGGTTTGCCTAAACTCGACGGTATAACGGTTATTACCCGCCTTCGGGAAAAACACCGGGACTTCCCTATTTTAATTTTAACGGCGCGCGACAGCTGGCAAGATAAAGTAGAAGGATTGGATGCCGGTGCCGATGACTACCTCAGCAAACCCTTTTATCCGGAAGAACTGGTGGCGCGGCTCAAAGCATTGATTCGCCGTTCAGCGGGTAAAGCGAGTCCGGTGATTAATAATGGCCCCTTCAGCCTTAACACCAGCAGTCTTGAAGTCAAAAAAGAAGATAAATTCATCACCTTAAGCGCATCTGAGTACAAACTTTTTGAGTACTTTATGCTTCACCCCGGCGAAGTTAAATCAAAAACAGTCCTCACGGAACATATTTACGATCAGGATTTTGACCTCGACTCCAATGTCATCGAAGTCTTTATCAGACGCTTAAGGAAAAAGCTCGATCCTGATAATGAATATGGGCTTATCGAGACCTTACGAGGACAAGGTTACCGCCTTACTCCGTTACCAAAAAGCCAGGATGATGGCTAATGAGCCAAAAGGCGGTTAAGTCATACAAAAGAGCGCCAATATTAAATTCCCTTAAAACGCGCTTGATAGTCAGTGCGCTGTTATTAATACTGGTGCTGATGCCTCTGATTGGATTCACCCTTAACGATGCATTTAAAGAGCAAGTGAAAAGTGCCAGCAAAAATGAGCTCAGCGCCTATGTCTATTCCGTACTCGCGGTGACTGAGTTCGATAACGGCCAATTACTCATGCCGGAATTGTTATTAGAAAATCAATTTAACGTTATACAGTCTGGTTTATATGCCTTGATAGTGATGGCTGATACCAAAGACAATGTTCCACCATTACTTGCCTCTGATTTAAAGCGGCAGCCAAACTTAGTCTTAGACAAAATGCAAGCGTCAACAAACGCAGGCAATGCCGGAATAGCCTGGCAGTCTGATTCTTTTCTGGGCTTCGAAGCCCCCGCTAACTTACCGCATCCGGCGATCGGGCAAAGTGTGTTTTCTGAGATTAAGCTGGAGGAAAAACCTTACTTAATCTATAGCTTCACCGCCAGTTTAGAACAAATCCCTTCTCAATCTGATAGTGCTGCACCGCTGCTCCCTGCACTCCCCATAACCATCCATATCATTAAAGATCAGCTAGACTTTCAGCGCCAGGTAGACCGGTTTACTAAACAACTCTGGAGCTGGCTGCTTATCCTAATGGTGCTATTGGTTACCGTGCAGATGGTTTGGTTGTTATGGACCTTAAAGCCCCTTGCTAAATTTACCAAGGAGCTTAACGACATTGAACAAGGACGAACACAACAGCTTACTGAGATTTATCCTACTGAATTACAATCTGTTGCACGCCAGCTTAACGCCCTGCTGAATACCGAACAAAGTCAACGTAAGCGCTACCGTAACGCCCTGTCGGATCTGGCGCACAGCCTGAAAACACCGCTTGCCGTTATCCAAAGCCAAAAGGAGCTAAATCGCGCTTCAATCGAGCAGGTCTCGATCATTAACAGTATTATTGGTCATCAATTAAAACGTGCTCAAACTGCGGCGGGCGCCTCCTGGCATTTAGGCATTAAGGTAAAATCCGTGTCTGACAAATTAATCAGAACCCTGCATAAAATCTATCGGGAGCCGCAAATATCAATAGACCAAAATGTCGATCCAAAAGCTATCTTTAAAGGTGATGAGGCAGATCTGACCGAAATACTGGGCAATGTGCTAGATAACGCCTGCAAAGCCGCAAAATCACAAGTGGCATTAACCGTCACAGCCAATGAAAATGTGTTAATCATCACGGTTGAAGATGATGGCCAGGGGATTAGCCCAGAGCAGCACACCCAAATCTTCGAGCGTGGTATGCGCGCAGACTCCTATCAGCGCGGACACGGCATCGGTCTCGCTATAGTACGGGATCTGATCGATAGCTATAACGGTCAACTCGCTGTTTCAACCTCACAAGCCCTCGGCGGTGCCAAATTTGTGTTTAGCTTTAGTTTTGGCTTAGGCGCAATCTAAAAATAGTCGATCGACAAAATTAAGCGCAGACAGTAAACCGGCAAAGATTAAATTAAAAATAATTTACTATAATTAATAGCGATAAACTTTTATTTTTTGCACTTTAAATTTAAACCTTCAGCTTGCGTTCATCT
>JBLIEH010000079.1:0-7966 GCA_047632875.1 Psychromonas sp.
GGCGAGCAGGCGCAGTCTATCCGTTATATGTTGGTTTACAGCAAAGACAGTGATCTGAATGGTAAAACTGAAGTTGTTAATGTTGCTCGTGAATACGAATTAGATATGGGACATGATGTCAGTGAAATAGAGTTTCCTAGACTTTACGCTAAACATTCTCCAATCGGCAAGATTAATATCCGCTTTGAAGACCTGTTTTTTAGTGCAGAGACTATCCATAACAGACAGCTTACAGAAGACAGCAAACAAAATAAAACAGCGACATTTGGGACGCCCGCCGTTGTCGAGGCTCCGGCAATATTAACGGATACTGAAGCATTTTATTTGCAGCAGATTAACAAGGCGATACAAGAGGATAACCTTCCTCGTGCATTAA
Source organism: Psychromonas sp. (assembly GCA_047632875.1). Classification (GTDB taxonomy): domain Bacteria; phylum Pseudomonadota; class Gammaproteobacteria; order Enterobacterales; family Psychromonadaceae; genus Psychromonas. The sequence goes on from JBLIEH010000079.1 coordinate 377, forward strand.
GTTTAGTTGCAGAAGCTGAGCGTGCCGGATCAACAAAAGCAAGGGCATATTATATTGGCGCGTTAGATAAGCAATAACCGTAAGCTTCGGCTTTTATATTTTGATCTTAAAAACTTTATATAAAATGACAGTAATTTTCGGTTGGATTATTTGACCGGTTGATTATCTTCTTTAGCACAACTCTGTGAGTCAGGGCTAGCTAATTTCATTGCAACGATAACTAATACCTATGGAGCTAAAAAGGTGTTCAGTCTTGCTTGTTAAAATTAGCTATAACAGCGTTGTGAGTTTATTCAGAACGTCCTGTTCTTCACCACTTCGTGGCCAGCTGAAGCTGTTCAAAATAGTTCCCTACTATTTTGTGTATTCAGAACGTCCTGTTCTTCACCACTTCGTGGCCAGCTGAAGCTGTTCAAAATAGTTCCCTACTATTTTGTGTATTCAGAACGTTCTGTTCTTCATCACTTCGTGGCCAGCTGAAGCTGTTCAACACTTTTCCCGTGCAATACTTGATCACTTTATTAATTCCTTTGGTATTAGTTAATGCAATCAATGCCTTACTTTCATGCATTTCTTCTGCATCTAAATAGATAAAGGTATTGGTATAACAGTCTGAGGTGGTTATTGAGTTGATTTGGATAAATAGCTAGCCAATATGAGATGAACACTTAGTTAACAGAATAATTTAGCCCACAAATTTATGAAAACATCTAACTATTTCTGGGCTAATAATCATTAATTTTTAGGAGTTTGTTTAACATCGCAGACAGAACCATACCATTTCGCATCAATACATATACCTCTTTTAGCTTGTACGCCAGGTACTATACAACTATAAGCCACTTGTTTAAGTTCACAGGCTTTGCGTAATTGTTGCAATGATGGAGATCCTTCATCCGCATTGATATTCATAGAAAAAACAAACAAACCAACAGCTAACGACGCCAGTACTTTTTTCATATTCATTTCCTCCCATCGCAAACAGCAAGTTAAATGACAAGCTGCATATTAATAAAGATAGCACAAGTCCGATGAAGTTCACGAAAATAGAAAATAATTTGCATTGCTTATTGCATGATCAGAGAAAGCTTCTACCGATGACTTAGGGTGGTAAAAAAGAAGTAGGGGAAATTAGGGTGTTCAATTCGGTAAGTAATGTGTTTGATTTATTAGCTAATTCAAGCTCAAGAACATTAATTTAGTCTGCTTTATTAAAATAAACAGGTTACTCAAGCAGATATTGAAAACGAATATTATCAACTTTTAAGGTCATTCCGCCTTATACAATATGTCACTAAGAGCAGACTGATTCATTTACATATAGAGAAATGGGTTGATTTGCCGTAATTGCGTAAGTGGTCGATATCTATGATGGCTTTGCGTTTGGACTATAAAGATCCGTATGACTTTAGCCCCCCTTTTTTAGGAAGTACTTTGGTTTTTCACCAAGTAGTTATAGAAAAAACTTCAAGCAAGTCTTATCAACAAGCTTGAAGTTTAGAGGGGTAAATAAGCCCAAAATTACATATGTATCAGATGTTATTTAACAAATGTGATATTTTTGATTTTATAGGCAAAACCAGCTTGTGATGCATTCCATGCTGGTAATAACGCGAGTGGTCTATTGACGAAGGTAATATCTAAACCACCGGTATTTAAATTACTTACATTCGTTACCACATGATGCCATTGTCCTGCTGCATATCCCTCTCTAGGTAACAAGTAGTCATCACCAGCACCATTTTCAGACTCCATTTTAAAGACTAACCCTAGTGATGGAGTTTCCCCTTCATTGGCAGGTGCTCCATAGCTGTCGATCCACAAGTCAAACTCCAGAGTGCCTTGTAAATAATTAGTCAGGTTTTGGCTACCACCTTCCATATTGACAATGCCTTTGTAGCTTTCAGGACTTGTTGCAGCATAAGTAACAGTCAAGATTGTTTCATCATCAACAGTCTCAGAACTATAAGTCACGTGTCCTGTGACACTAGAATAATTATCTGCTGAATCTGCTTGCCATTCGCTTAGAGTTGTCCAGATGTCTCTAACATCTACAATGTCTTCATCCAGTGGCGGTAATACTTCACCCTTTAGGACATCACATGAAACAGCGTCTTCTGCCGCATCAATACTTCTTGGAACGTAGCGAATTTCACCAAGATTGAACTCGACAGCCTCCTCTGAGTACATTAAGAATGGAGTATTTAACATTGAGAACTCCATGCCTTCATTTTTCAGACATTCAAGCGGAACTTTCACTGTTGTCCAATTCGTTTCACCTGCCGGTGTCGCTGCGGGCAAAACTTTATTAATCTGGACTTCGCCCAAGCATGGCCACTCACAATGTGCTGCTAACACTAAGCTTTCCGGTGCCGCAGTTTTCATATCGATGTCAAATTGCAGTGTGGCATCAGCATTCATATAGCTGTACTTATCTACACCTTTTGCATCCTCGGTCTGCAAGTAAACCTGTGCTCCAGACTCACCGTTAAAAGTCACAGTGATAGCATCTTGCTGATGCTTGTAGTTAATTGGCTGGGTCGTAACAGAGCCAATTGATGTCTCCTGGCCATTAGAAACAAGCACCGCACTCCAGCCATTAGCCGCTCCAGCGATACGGGGTACGAATTCGCCTATTGAATCACGACCGAAAATTTCTAAAGGAAGAGTAGCAAAAGTGGTATCTGGTTCTGATTGAGAACAACCATAATCTCGCGGATCAAGGGCTAAGTTATTAAGATCTGTTTCTACAGATTGCTTACTGCTCGCTGCATATCCTAAACCGTAGCCATATGGGAATAGCGGTTTATGCTCACCTTCAATATCCTGTTCGATCAGCTCAAAGGTCACCCCATCAACAGGTGTGCTGTAATCAACAATGTTTGGCGCATGACGGTTGATTGTCGTAGAGCACTTCATATTTGGCCATGAATAAGATAAGCGACCTTTAAAGTCTGCACCATCATTGGTAAACAATACGTCGGTAATACCGCCCGCTTCAGTGCCTGGTAGCCAAGCCGCAACGAAAGCATCGGATGCGTTAATTTCTTCATTCACATACAGAGGGCGACCCGAATAGAAGATGGTGACCACTTTACGACCCGCATCCTTCATTGCTTTAACAGTATCTAAATCTGCTTGGTAAGATGCTTTAATCGTTGAAAATTCAAGCGTTTGGCTAGCTTTAATATCACCCATCATCTCTGCATAGGGATCTTCACCGATCACCACAATGGCAATTGCATCTGCTGGAGCATCCGCTTCGCTGCTGTAGACATTCTCGCTACCGACAACATCCTGTAATGACATCTGCATGGTTGTCGCACCTGGAAAATCTGTATCTATTTCATTTTCGGTGCCTTGCCAAGTTAAGGTCCAGCCACCTGTTTGTTTCTGAATATTGTTGGCCGCGCTGCCTGCAATAATATAAGATGCGTCTTTACTTAAAGGAAGAATAGCACCTTCGTTTTTAAGTAGTACCAGTGACTCACTAACCGCTTGTCTTGCGATTGCTCTATGTGCATCCGAACCTAGTATTTCATCGTTTCCTGCCAGCTGACGCTCTGACGGCGCGGGTTTGTTCCAAAGGTTGGCACGCATTTTAACGCGTAGAATTCGCGTGACTGCATCATCGATTCGTGACATTAGAATAACACCGGAATTTACCTGCTTAATAGTATTGTCATAGAAAGCTTGCCAATCACTACGAGCGGTCACCATAATTACATCGTTACCTGCATTGATTGCTTCCGGACAGCTAGAAGCGCTGCAGCCTGTGACCTCTCCTTGTCCATTCCAGTCGGTTACAATAAACCCATCAAAGCCCATTTTTTCTTTTAAAATATCATTGAGCAGGTATTTACTACCATGGAGTTTGTAATTATAAACAGGGCTATCACCGCTCTGATTCTGATCGTAATTAGCAGGATTATGCCATGAGTTAAATGAGCTCATCACCACCTGCGCGCCAGCATCTAAACCTGAGAAATAACCCGTTGCCATAATATTACGTAAGTATTCTTCTGTGTAGTGATTTTCGCCGCGGTCTACACCATCATAAGTACCGCCGTCACCCACCCAGTGTTTAACATTAGAGATAACATGGGTTTGTCCCTTCAAGCCTTGTGCACCGCCCTGTAGGCCCTCAACCATTTTACCAGCGTATTGGTAAATTATCTCCGGATCTTCCGAGTAACCTTCGTAGACACGTCCCCAACGGTAATCACGTGGGGAAGCAACGGTTGGTGCAAAGGTCCAGTCAAGGCCTGTCGCTGAAATCTCTTCTGCGGTTGCTGCGCCAATACGTTTAATTAATTCAGGATTATTGGCAGCGCCTAAGCCGATATTATGCGGAAAAACCGTCGCACGATAAACATTGTTATGGCCATGAACAGCATCGGTTGCCCACATAAATGGAATTCTAAAGCCACGACCAACATATGCTTCTTCTACTGCGTTGTAGTATTTATCAGACTCATTTGCCCAATCTTCTGCTGTTGCATGTTTATTGCCGTCCGGCCAGGCGCCACCACCATTTAATAATGATCCTAATTTATATGCAGCAGCTTCTTCGGGTGTCACCTGATCAAGATTGGGTTGGATCATCTGACCCACCTTTTCTTCCAGCGTCATTTGCGCAACAATGGCTGCAACTTTGCTTTCAATTGCCGGATCGATTGCAACGACACTGTTTATTTGCGGCCAGTCTTGGTAATAAGGAACCTTAGCATTCTTGGCAGATTTTTTTGCGGCTTTATCTTTTTCCTCTTGTACTTTTTTGGCTTCTTTGGCGGCTTTTTTTGCTGCTTTATCATTTTCTTTTTGTGCTTCTTTGTCTTCTTTGTTTAATGATTTGTTTTCAATTGATGATGTATTAACTGTATCGTTTGGATTCATCGGTGACGCCGTTGAAGCAGTATTAACGCCTGTTAATAATGCCATTGCCACAAAACATGACAATATAGATCTTTTATGATGCATAATTTTTTCCTGTTTATTTAGTATTCATAATATCAATTAGTTAACTGTTATTAAAAATGCTATGAAGCATGTAAGCAATGTTCATTTTAAAACTAAGATATTAAGTTCTTTTAGCGAAAAGGAGACTGCCAGTAAACTAGCTCATTATTGCCAACAGACTAGTTCGCAAACACCATAGATTTCTATCTTTCAACAGAAATCCAGAGATAAAATGTAATCGCTTTCTTTTTATCAAATGAAATCAATTAAGAGCCTAAAAAAGACCTATTTCGATAGCTATAAACTATTATTTAGCAATTCCATCTCAGGAATACATTGTAAAAGTAAAGCGATCGTTCGGAAAGCGATCAAAATCACAAAAGAAAGCGCTTACTGTAACAAAAGGTAACACTGCGTTATTTTCTGAATGACCTCATTAAAGCAGTTTTGCTAAAATGGGACGTTCACTCGTTATTTCATGTTTTCGTGCATAAAGAGAAGTTGAAATCACCGACTGCGGGTGCCGGAAAGAGGACAAAAGGCACGAAACGAGCTATCACTATGAATAATGGATCGTTACTGCTGGCTTGTCATTTTCATTACTTATGGGTGAGAGGTTTCATTTGTAAGGATATTATTGCCGAATTAGTATAAATTGACATATTACTTAGTTCCAAAAGACTTATATTTGTAGCAGAAATTCTATCTTATTGTATGTTGTGCCACGTTGTTTTAACTTAGTTATATGACATAAAAACGGATAAAAAATAAGACTTAAATTTCAATCCAAGGGGGAGTCGGGGGATTGTAAAATATCAGTAGGTACAAAAAAGGCGCTGAATAGCGCCTTTTTGATTAACATCTTATTTAACTGAGTGCTTAATTAAGATTTTGCAAAATAGCATTAACCGATGCTTTTGCATCGCCAAATAACATTTCAGAGTTCTCTTTAAAGAACAACGGATTTTGCACACCCGCATAACCTGATGCCATTGAACGTTTGAAGACAACCACTTTTTCGGCTTCCCAAACGTGTAATACCGGCATACCGGAGATAGGAGTACCTGGCTCATTTGCCGCCGGGTTAACCGTATCATTTGCACCAATCACTAATACCACATCGGTTGTAGTGAAATCATCATTGATTTCATCCATTTCTAATACGATATCGTAAGGTACTTTTGCTTCCGCCAATAATACGTTCATATGACCGGGTAAACGTCCTGCGACCGGATGAATACCAAAACGTACACTTTTACCTTTGCTGCGTAAGTATTTGGTTAACTCAGCAACGGGATATTGTGCTTGCGCAACGGCCATGCCGTAACCTGGAACGATCACAATGTTTTTAGCCGCAGCCAGTGAATCAGCAACTTCCTGAGCACTTGTTTCAAAATGCTCACCCTGCTCTTCGTCGCCACTTTGTACCGTTACTTCGTTACCAAAACCACCTAAGATAACGCTAACGAACGAACGGTTCATGGCTTTACACATAATGTAAGAAAGGATGGCACCCGAAGAACCCACTAATGCACCTGTGATGATCAGCAGATCGTTGGAGAGCATGAAACCTGTTGCTGCCGCTGCCCAACCTGAATAGGAGTTAAGCATGGAAACAACCACGGGCATATCTGCGCCGCCGATTGAAGCCACTAAATGCCAACCGAATGCCAGAGCAATAATGGTCATCATGATAAGGGCGGTTAAGCCTAAACCACTGCTTACAAAACCAACTAACAGGAATGCGCTTGATGCCAGTACGGCAAGGTTAATCCAGTTTTTACCTGGTAGGCTCAGTGGGGTGCTTTTAATTTTTCCACTTAGTTTACCATAGGCAACAATTGAACCGGTGAAGGTAACAGAGCCAATGAAGATGCCTAAAAACACTTCAACGTCATGGATTGATTGCTCAACACCAATCAGCAGGCCATGCTCTAAATAAGAGTTAAAACCGATAAAGACGGCAGCTAGACCCACAAAACTGTGCAGTACCGCGATCAGTTCAGGCATTGAAGTCATTTCAACTTTTAATGCCAAACGAACCCCGATCCCTGCGCCAATTGCCATTGCCACGGTAATGTAACCCATGCCTGCAACTTGGGCGCTGGCGATGGTTGCGATAATTGCAACTATCATACCTATGATGCCAAAAATGTTACCGCGCTTGGCACTTTCTTGACTGCTTAAGCCGTTAAGGCTGGCAATAAAGAGGATGGCTGCAATGATATATGCAGCTGTAATTAATCCTTGAGACATGCTTATTTATCCTTTTGGAACATTTTCAACATACGATGAGTAACGGTAAAGCCACCCACGATATTGATGGTGGCGATCAGTATTGCAATAGTCGACAGGGTGGTCACGAAACCGTTACCTTGACCTACCTGCAGTAGCGCACCGATGATGATGATGCCGCTGATTGCATTAGTTACACTCATGAGTGGTGTATGCAGAGAATGGGCAACATTCCAGACTACGCCGTAACCTACGATACATGCCAGTATAAAGACGGTGAAATGCGCTAAAAAGTTTGACGGCGCGACGCTTGCAAGCCATCCGAATAAGACGGCAGCAACAACGGCTGCAACAGGTTTAATCCATTTTTTTTCGGCTTTTTTCTCAACCACTGGC
>JBLIEH010000080.1:0-7901 GCA_047632875.1 Psychromonas sp.
ATCTTCGGCAAGTTCTGCAAAAAAGGATTACTCATCAATAATTTGTAGGCTTTTTTCCAACTGCCATCGAGTAAAATAAAAACGCTGCTATCATTAAGTTGTTTAGCCTTAACAAGCTGCTGCGCCGGTACTGCCGAAGAATCGGGAAAAACTAAATAGCTATTCTGTAAATCAAATAAACTCGCATCAAACAAGGTACCCACGCTGATTTTTGACCGTTTTAATGACAGTCCCAAAATTCGCGCAGTGCCTATTGCATTTTTTTCTTCACCGGGATCTTGCAATACATGCACAAAGTGTTGATTATCGATCAACTGTATCGCAGAGCAGATACATGCCGATTGGGCTTTTAAGCAGCTTTTGCAAACGGCTCTTTTACTCATTTATAAAAACCTCTCAATAAAGGAAACCGATGCGCTCTCTTATTATCGAAACGTCATTGATAATATTACTGACTCTGATGGTTTATATGTTTGAGCCGGAAGCAGGTAGACTACTTGCATATTACCATAATGGCATAGCAGAAGGAGAAATTTGGAGGCTGATTACTGCGACCTTCTGCCATACTAATTTTAATCACCTAGTTATGAATATCGCGGGGTTAATTATCACTTTAGCGTTATTTGCTGATCTCTTTAAGACCATTAACATTTTCCCTATCATTATTTTCTGTAGTTTATTTATCGGGTTATGCCTGTTTTTCTTTGATCCTAAAGTTATTTGGTATGTCGGTTTCTCGGGTGTGTTACACGGCTTATTTAGCTACGGGGTTGCGACGGATATAACCAAGAAATCTCTCTGGGGTTATCTGTTGGGAGCAGGTCTGATTATTAAAATTATTGATGAACAGATTTTTGGCGCAGCGCAAAGTACGGTAAATTTAATTTCAGCAGAAGTATTAGTTAATGCGCATCTTTACGGCGCAATCGCCGGTTTAATTTTTTATATGTCTAAAAGAGTTATCATCAAAAAGCGATTAATGACTGATAAATAACATTGCCATCTGTTAATATACATTATAAGTGATTCTGTTCCATTTTACCGTTGTAATTATATAAATTTCAACATGTTATAAAAACAGAAAACCCACCTGACATCAATATTTTCAGGTATTAGGCTGATATAATAGCCGATGGAACGGGGTATTATAAGTTGTTAATTCAAAGACGTTATCATGAGCTTACACTCTGCAGATGCGCTAATTCTCAGAGAATAATCGATGAAATATTTACCGGACAAAGGGAATGTTGAATGCGTAAATGGTTATCTACCCGGCTGCAAGCTGGCATACAGAAAGACGGTGTCAATTACAGAAAAAATGTTACCGCAAATTTAATTCTTTGTTTCACTTTTTTAATGCTATGTTTTTATTCTGCACTCTATTTTTACAACGGAGATGCTCCGCCCTTTTATACCGACGGCGTGCTATTTATGCTGTTCCCGCTTTTTTTACTTTTATTTAGAAGAAAAAAAAATACACTCGCTCATATTAGCTTGTCAATTATGGGCATCTGTCTTTTGTATATTATTCATATCAACGAGGGCCAACATTACCTGCCAATCTGGTCATTTATTTATATTTATGTGTCAATGATCCTATATGGCCATCAAAATGGATTATTACTGGCCATTGTTTATTACTTTGTCGTCTTATCAATGTTATATAGCTGGATTGGCCACTCTCTCAATATCGTCAGCTATATTCGCTTTACTTCGGTGGCGCTATTAAGCGTTGTTATCCCTTATCTTTCAGAGTATTTAATATTTAAAATATTTAATAAATTAGCTGAAACACAAAAACAACTCGAAAAAACCAACAGAACCGATGCATTAACGGGACTTTATAACCGGGGCCATTTTGATGACGTATTTAACAAAGAAATTAATACAGCGAAACGGGAGAAAACCTTATTAGCCTTTGCGATGCTGGATATTGATTATTTTAAACCTTTTAATGATACATACGGACATCAAGTCGGTGATCAGGCCTTAATCACAGTATCCAATCTCTTAACAAATAAATTCAAACGTTCAAGCGACGCTATTTTCAGATTGGGAGGAGAAGAGTTTGCCCTGTTATTTAAGGTGTCAGATGAAAAAGAAGCATTCAATACAGTCGATGGAATAAGAAATGCGATTGAAGAGTTAAAAATCCCGCATGCCAACAGTAAAATGTCCCGCTTTCTAACAATATCTTGTGGATTAGAGGTGATCACAGCAGAACATAATATAAATGTTCAACAAGCCTATAAAAGCTGTGATGATCTTTTATACAAAGCTAAAAATGCCGGGCGTAATAAAACCTCCCACTCATGTAACCTGAATCTCATCAATCCCAATAATTTACAAATAGTTAAGTAAAAAATATTAATAACCCTTACAAAAAAGTGTCTAATCTCATTAATTAACTTTGTCATCAAAAAATACTCGCGTAAGATGCCGACTTTATTTTATTTAATGAATTAGGATTATTTATGATCAACCCCGTTGTACTCTCAGTATGCGTGATGCTGGCCTTGTCTTTAATGCGTATTAATGTAGTGATAGCCTTAACATTAAGTGCATTAATCGGAGGGTTAAGCGCCGGGATGTCACTCGCTGATACCGTCAGTGCTTTTGAAGGAGGATTGGGTGGCGGTGCAACTATTGCTTTAAGTTACGCGATGCTGGGTGCATTTGCCGTGGCAATTTCTAAATCAGGTATTACCGATTTATTAGCGCAAACAGTTATTAATAAAGTGCATGGCAGGCACCCGGATCATTTAACCTATGTGATCAAATACGTGGTGTTATCTTTAATTTTATTAATGACTATTTCATCGCAGAATATAATCCCTGTGCATATCGCCTTTATCCCAATTTTAATTCCGCCATTATTAACGGTATTTAGAAAATTACGTTTAGACCGGCGTTTGGTTGCATGCGTATTGACCTTTGGTTTGGTTACTCCCTATATGGCTTTACCAATCGGTTTTGGCGGTATCTTTTTAAATAATATTTTATTAAAAAATTTACATGATAATGGTCTGCAGGTGACCGCCGGTCAGGTACCAACCGCCATGATTTTACCTGCGCTTGGTATGGTTACCGGTTTATTAATTGCGGTATTTTTCAGTTACCGCAAGCCGCGTGATTATCCTCAGGAAGGTCTGTCTGTTACGCTCGAAGAACATAAACAACCCGTAAAAAAACAAATAAATAAACGCCATATCGGCATTGCAGTCGTTGCCATTACGGCAACATTAGCAGTACAGCTTTCATCCGGTTCGATGATTATCGGTGGCTTAGCCGGTTTTATGGTATTTACTATCGGTGGGGTTATCGCTTGGAAAGAAACACAGGATGTTTTTACCAAAGGTGTGCATATGATGGCCATGATAGGCTTTATTATGATTGCTGCTGCAGGTTTTGCTGCGGTGATGAAAGCCACTGGCAGCGTAGACGCCTTAGTTGAAATGTTATCTGCAAATATTGGCCAAAATAAACCGCTTGCAGCAATATTAATGCTAGTGGTGGGATTATTAGTGACCATGGGGATCGGCTCTTCTTTTTCAACGATTCCAATTATTGCCACTATCTACGTCCCCCTTGCCCTCTCATTTGGTTTTTCACCGATGGCAATCATCGCATTAGTCGGAACTGCAGCGGCCTTAGGTGATGCCGGTTCACCGGCTTCAGACTCGACTCTGGGACCGACAGCGGGTCTAAACGCCGATGGTCAACATGACCATATTTGGGATACCGTTGTGCCGACCTTTATCCACTATAACTTACCCTTAATGGTGTTTGGTTGGATTGCCGCCATGAGTTTGTAACCCTTAAAAAATGGCAAGCAGGTTAACTGCTTGCTTTCCATGCCCAGTATGAATCCCGCCATAGACCGTTAATAGCCAATCCACTCATTCTCTGTTCATTTATACGGGTTAAAATAAACGCGGCCGGAGATAATACTATTTTTTGTCTTTGTTATTAATTTAATTTAATTTAATTTAATTCATTATTTTGTGGCCAGCTGCAGCTATTCAAAATAGATCCAGCGCATTTTTTATCATTAGAACAACTTATAGTTAATGAAATTAAGGCATGACACCTCCATTTATTCAACCTCTAAAGAGATCACCTAATGAGTGGGGTTGGTATAATCACCTTTCCCCTGAAGATACCTTTTTAAGGTGAAATACATTTTATATATCATATAGATACGGTAAAGATCAAAAAGCGTGATATTGTCGATCACTGCTATACTGGCTCTATAACCATCAATAAATTTCCCGAATAAGGTACTTATGTTTTCAACTTTTACGGCAATATCTGGCTCAAATCAGCGTCGGCATGTACAAGTCGCTAGCAGTATTGCACATCGTATTTTATCTGGTGATTTAACTCCGGGATCTCTCCTTCCTGGTGAAATGGTTTTATCTGTACAAATGGGGATCAGTCGTACCGCGTTACGGGAAGCCGTTAAGCTGCTTAACTCAAAAGGCTTGCTGCGTTCTAAATCAAAAACGGGCACAATAGTTACCGAAAAAAGCAATTGGAATTATCTCGATCCACAATTACTTGAGTGGATGAATACGGTTAATCATTCTGAAATTTTTTACCAACAATTTCTTACTCTGCGTAAAACAATCGAACCCGATGCGAGTGCCTTAGCCGCAAAGAACGCCACGCCAGAACAACGCATTGAATTCTCTGAAATATTTGAAAAAATGGAAAATATTGCCAATGATTTTGATCATATTAGCTGGGCTGAAGGGGATATGCGTTTTCACCGTTTGATCTATTTATCAACAGGTAATGATTTCTATCTGCCCTTTGGTAACGTTTTGGCGACCATCTATAAGAGCTTTAGCACCTATAATGAAAAAGATAACGGTACCGGTATTGAAGAGCATCGCGCAATTTATACGGCTATTATGGCAGGCGATCAAATTAAGGCACGCGAAGCAACGAAATTTTTATTTATGAAAGAAAAATACCGTTTACCAAGTGAAATTTGAATCTAACAGTGTGGGTTAAGATGCTTTGAAATTGCCCATATCCTATTTCTGCTACATTAAATTAAAACTATAAAGCGTTGAAATGCCAAGGCTATAAGTTAACAGCGAGCAGACTGTCGTGCAGGCTATGACATTCGCAGCTAGGCTGGCATTAGCACCCATCGCCCTCGCCATAACATAACTTGCAGCTGCGGTCGGAGCCGCTGTCATCAAAAAGATCAAACCTAACTCGAATCCTCTAAAACCAAGAAGAAAAGCTCCCCCGGTCATTAATACAGGCGCAACAATAATTTTTAGAATAGTGGCAAACCAGATAATAAAAGCATCTGAATTTAAGGTCTTTAAATGCAAACTACCACCTGTACATAATAATGCCATTGGCAGGCTCATATCGGCAAAATATTGTCCGGCATGGATCATCACTTCAGGCACAGGTATTGCGAATAAAAAGAAGAAAAGACCCGACAATATTCCAATAATTAATGGATTTTTGAAAATGGATTTAAACAGCCCCAGAAACATATCAAGCGTTATTTTATCCTGTTTAGGCATCAGTATTAACACTGATAAAACATTATATAAAACAACATGAAATGCGACATAAACAGCGGCCAAAGCAAGACCTGAATCCCCATAAATATTATCAACATAAGCTAACCCAATAATCGCCAGATTGGATCGGAAAGCGCCCTGGATAATAGCACCATGATCCTCCCTGTTTTTAGCAAACAGCTTAGTTAAAATAAACGCCAGTAAAAAAAATAAAATATTGGCCAATAATGAATAAGAAATCAATGAAAAATTAATTTCTGTTTCTCGATCCGACTTTACAATGTTAAGAAAAAGAAGGGTTGGTAAAGTGACGGTAAAAACCAGTTTAGATGCGATAACAATAAATTCTTCATTAATAAAATTTATTCTTCTGAGGAACCAACCCAGAAAAAGTAATAAGCAGATTGGCCCGGTCACTGAGAAAGAGAACATAAGCGACTCTAAAAACATAAACTATCCTTGGTTATTTTTAATTTTTAATTAGATGATTGAATTCAGAGTTATCGGCAGAATATATCTGTTTTTATTGCAATAAGAGAGGCGAGAATATTTAATCATCATCACTAATACCCGACTTTACTACAAGGATCTGTCCTTGGTGATTTTTTTATCTTGATTTTTGTAACTAATTCAATTAGTTTACCGCCCTTCTAACACAACCTGATAATAAATAGCTGAGATTAAAAGGTTAGCCGTGAATAAAGAAGAAATCTAATGAGTTATGATAGATGACTCCTTTAGGCCATTTTCTGTCACCCTGTAAGTATAAAGTTAGCATTTTGTCCCCTTAGTTCAGCTGGATAGAACAAGGACCTCCTAAGTCTTAGACGTGAGTTCAAATCTCGCAGGGGACACCACTTTCTCATTTAAGAAAGTCCAGCAAAGCCCACCAGCCTAATACAACGCGTTTTTAGCGTTCAACTACATCCAATGTTACGATTTGTAATAGTTGAATTGTCGTTAGCAGGACTTCGGTCTACTAGTTCACGACTGCCGCCCCCAGAAGAGCACAAATTGTAATAAAAATACTTCTGCTTTAAAACCGTATAAAAAATGAGTATGCAACAGCCTCAACACCCAAAATGTCCATATTAATTTGAATTGTTATATTTTTATTTTTGCTGGCAATTTTAATCTTCTTGAAGTGCCATGGTGGCCATTTTCATCACGCTTGAAAATGATTCTGCACCCGCAATAAATAAACCATTATGACAGAACATCGCATCTTCAATACCGGTTACATCGACAAGCGCTTTATCGGATAAGCCGGCCCATTGTTTCGGCAGCGACTTTCTGTCTTCGAATGAACCGGGTTCAACAGGCACGGTTTGAATTCTCCATTGGCCAGTCTGAGAGGGGAAAACCATATATAACGCCTGTGCAGATAAGGCGTGAACCGTTCTTTTCCACGGGGTATATTTTTCTAATACAATCACTCTTGGATCAAACGCATTAGCAATCGCTTTAGCCACAATGACTTTGGCACTAATGCCACCGTTAGCAGAGGCAATAAAGCGTGTTAAAACGCGCGCCGCAAAGTCAACCGCTTCATCAAAACATTCATCAAAGTGACTCTCTTCCTGCCAGGTAGGGTTAAACATTGAAATAGTTTGGCTAAGGCTGATGCCTTTAGAAACACCCTCGACATGACCACAATCTATGGCATCAATATTTGATACCAGACCGGCATCAACTGCATTGGCGACGTCCTGATCACCTTGGCATATTTCTAAGCCATATTTTTTCCAAATTAAACCAAATGAGGAATAAGGAATACCATTTTCACGCTCACCTGCCCCGCCACGTTGATGATGATCAAAACGGCCCGCATCGGGATCATATTCACCACCGACATCAAGTACAATATCTGCCTTGCCGATAAGCGCTAAATCACGTGTGCGGATGAGTTTAAAAGAAGGAAAAATCATTTTAAGTGCAGCGATACTAAAAACATCATCTGCATGAAAATTACCGTTGTGAGTTGCTATTGTTATATTATTCATTTTTTGCGTCATTTTAGAAAGGGATAAGAAGGTCTTGCCGATTAAACTGTGGTGTTTTTGAAGTAGTATACCAAATCCATTAAATTCATGCCCATTTATGCTTGTTAAAACACATGCTAGCTAGACATAAAACTACGTTTTAGTCTTTGTTATTAATTTGATTCATAACATCCTGTTATTCCCCACTGCGTGGCCAGCTAAAGCTGTTCAAAATCGTTCCCTACGATTTTGTATAATTAGAACAACTAGTTATTGCAATCAATGCCTTGCTTTCATGCGTTTTTCCGGCGCCTAAATAGAACATCTAATTAGTGGAATTGGTATTAAATAAGTAAAAATCACAGGG
>JBLIEH010000081.1:0-7859 GCA_047632875.1 Psychromonas sp.
GAACCTTTACGATTAAAGTCCCCTTCTAAACCATGTCCTACTGCTTCATGTAATAATACACCTGGCCAGCCGGCACCCACAATCACGGGCATTGATCCCGCGGGCGCGTCAACTGCTTCAATATTGATTAACGCTTGATGCACGGCCGCTCGCGCATAACCAAATACAACTTCTTCGCCTGCGCTGTTATCAATAAAATAATCTAAATCAAAACGTCCGCCACCACCTGCACTGCCACGCTCACGTTTACCCTTTTTTTCAATCAATACAGAGCAACTAAAACGCACTAACGGGCGAACATCTGTGGCTAAGGTACCATCACTAGCCGCCACCAGAATCTCTTCGTAAACCGCATTGAGAGAAACAGTGACATCGGTGACTGAAGGCTCTAAGGCTCGGGTAAACTGATCAACCTGCTTTAAGAGAGTAATTTTTTTATCTCTCGATAAACTTATCAGAGGATCAGATTCACCATAAATTAACTTCGCAGGGGTTGGTAAAATAAGTTTGATCTGTTTTTCCTGACCACTATTAGCAATACTTTTAGCAGCATTAGCCGCATCATTAATGGCTTTTAACGAAATTTGATCCGAATAGGCGAAACCGGTTTTTTCACCTGAAATCGCACGGATGCCAACGCCTTTTTCGATATTATAACTGCCGTTTTTGACAATCCCATCTTCTAATAACCACGATTCTTGACGGCTTGACTGAAAATAAAAATCGGCATAATCAATTTGAGTGCTATTAAGGGCTGAAAGCTGAGATTCTAAATCACTAATTTGTAATTGTGCAGGTGCTAAAAATCGTTCGCATATTTTATCGAAAGACATGAAAATTTCCTTTAAACTTTTAAAAGCTAGTTAATACCAAAAGAACTAACAAGATGATCATCCTTACTGGTTAAAATTATTCCTAACTGCGTTGTGAGTTTTGAAGTGAGAATAACTATCTCCTGCAACTCACGCCTTGTTAATATTAATTTTTCCTTCGCAATCATTGATTACTTCATTAATTCTTTTGGTATAATTGTAAAACGGTTATGCTCAAGGATCGGCATAGCTTGACGAATTTTGTCTATCTGTGATCTTTCAAAGAGATGCTTAATACTGCCTTCACCATCTTCTAATTGTTCGAGTACTTCACCCCAGGGTGAAATGATCATTGAATGACCATATTTCTCACTACCGCTCTGATTCGCAGCAATAATATAACACTGATTTTCTATTGCCCGGGCTTGTAATAAAGGTAACCAGTGGGCCTGTCCTGTGGTTTGGGTAAAGGCGGCGGGCACTAATATAATATCCGCTCCCTGTTGGCGTAATGTTTGAAATAAGCCAGGGAAACGTAAATCGTAACAGATAGTTAATCCAACTTTGACCGAATAATCGCCACAATCCCAGTTAAATAACTTCACTTCCTGCCCGGGGATAAAAGTATCAGACTCTTTATAAAGTCCTTTTTTATCAGGCACCACTGCATCAAAAAGATGCATTTTATGGTAGTGGCTAATGAGTTCGCCCAAGGGCGAAAACACCAAACAAGTTGTAAATATTTTATCCGCTATGGGACTTTTAATCGGGAAACTGCC
The DNA here is from genome assembly GCA_047632875.1 of Psychromonas sp. Classification (GTDB taxonomy): domain Bacteria; phylum Pseudomonadota; class Gammaproteobacteria; order Enterobacterales; family Psychromonadaceae; genus Psychromonas. The sequence continues at coordinate 1,592 of JBLIEH010000081.1, forward strand.
ACAGACTAAATAACACTGGTAACGTTTTGCCAGGGCGCTCAACAACGACTGATAATGACCTTTCCACAAATTTTCAGATAACGCCAAATACCTTTCTTTGTCTGCGATACAGAGAGCATTCTCAGGCAACAGGACCAACTGCCCGGGAGCAGGGGACAATTCTGCCAACAACGCTTCTAAACGTGCTAAATTTTCACTTGGAATACTTAAACTGAGCATTTGTATTGCTGATAGATTAAAACTCATTGTCAGTCCCCTTAATAGTGTACAGTTCCTGATCATCGATAAGACAACCAACGTTAGCATCTGCTTTGCTAATGAGCAAAAAAAGGTTCAGAAGCAAACTCAAACAGGGCTAAAATCGAGATCCGAAATCCTAGCATTATCATTAATTATCGGCATTTTTTTTCTTGAGTTCTTCTATTTCATCAAGCACTTCAGAGTGTTGCAGAGTTACTTTCGCTTTTTTACTATTAATAAGTTTGATTTCAGGGTCACTCAAGGAACCTTTAACCGTAAAATCTACGCGGATAATCGTCTCTACAACGGGCTCTAAAATTTTTGCTAACATAAAAACGGCCGCGCCGGTCAGCGGACTTACCACAAATGCGGTTAAAACGGGCAAACTTGAGGTCACTGCCGGGCTATAACTCATCTGATAATTAGTATCGTAGTTTGGCATATCGATAAGCCCCTTACCTGATATTTTCCCGGCAGAGCCATTTAAGTAAAAGTCATCATTTTTAACAATGCCGTCAGTAATACTACCTGAAAAGGTTACTTGATCAAAATTCAAACCTTTCGAAAATACATTGTTAAATTCATTGTTTAGCGTACGGCGAATCCCATCAAGACTGAACAGACTTAATAAACGCGCACCGTTATCATTAACTTCAGTAATAGCACCATCGGTTAATTTGGCAGAAAAAGTACCATTTAAAGAATCTAAATTAAAACCCCAGGGGGCACCAATCCAATTTATAGCCCCGCTTAATTCGGCTTTGGAATAGATCATGGGGCTAGTATAACCGAGTCTTTTTACAATATCGTTATCCCCGTCACCAACACTTTTAACAATCAGGTTAGTTTTACGCTGATCCCAAACGCCAGATATCTCGCTGAATTCCTTTTCATCGCCAATTCTAATGTAATTAATATTAAGATTTTTTTTATTAGGAAAAATATGCAGACGCATTGGCGATAAATTTATATCGCCATAAACACAGGCTAAGCAATCAACCAAAATTTCAGGGTAACCCTTTAACAAACTACGATCTTGTGATCGATTATCCGCGTCCAACGCTTGATCTTCATTGATATTTGATAAATCCAGCGATTGGAAATTCAATTTTTTTATATCAAAGTCGAGGCGAACAGGCTCTCCATTACGCAATTGTACCGCTGCCTGTAAATTATCAGAGTCCACCGTCGCATCCCATTTTTTCTGATCGTTGACAGCCCGCACACTTAAGTTATTTAAGGGTTGTGAAAATAAATCAGCATGCTTGATTTTGACGTTAATTTCATCCAACTCAATCGCTCGACTGCTTTTTTCCTGCACAGTAATTTCGCTCTTAAGCTTCTCCCTTTGATCGCTAAACAAAGCCCATTGTTGATACCAGCGGGCGATGTCTAGGCTCTCCAGATCAACATTAATTACCTGCTTGGTTTTATCCATTACCGAGACTTTATCCGTGCCGATATTGAGCAAAAAATAGGGAATATCATTCTGCTTTTGTTGATAGTCAACTTTTCCGCTAAACCACAATTTGTTTTTTATTATTGCTTCAATCGTACTACTGCGCTGATCACCGGAAAGCACAATATCTGTCGGCCAGGATTGTAACGCATTTTTTTCAAAGGGATCTGGAAGCGCAATATCGACTCCCCGTGTGGCAGAATTAAAGGCAACATTATACTGATAACCACTGGCCAGCAGATTATCAAAGTTTATAGCTGCGGCCCAATCTAACTGCCCTGACATTTTCAGTGGATTCAAGATAATCTGTGACTCAGTTAATTCATCCAAGTCCCAATTACCTGACAGATCGGCGTCCACATGGTATCTGTCTTGTTGTTCTTTACTCGCAAAAGAAATCTGTATCGGTTGTGAAAATAATTGCCCCTGGAGATTATTTGCCGTCAAGTTACCATTGATAAAACTAAACTCTCCCTGGATATTTTTTAAAGGCAATATCAGATCTTCAGCTAACTTGATATTAACATTATTTTTTGCCAGTTGAATGGTCCCCAAGATTTTGCTGTCCTGTACTTTTCGATTAAAAGGGATGGTTAACGCCAATGCACCTGTTAATTTTTTTTCAACTTCAATAACCGAGAGTGCTTTGCCAACACTTTCCTTAAGAGGAGAAGCTTTTAAATAGTCGCTTATTTTTTGCGCATCTTCGCTGATCTCAGCATTAACAGTTAAAATGCCATTAGGATTTAAATGATCAATCTCCGCCGTCAGTTTTTTAATATCCAGATCCTGCAAAGAGGCGCTCTGCGCATTCATTAAAAGCCCGTCATTTTCAAAGTGCAGATCTAAATCCAGCTTTGTTAAACCTTGCCAATCGCCATAAAAATCGTATTGGGATCCTCGCAATGGTACCCAGGCTTGGAAAATGCCGTTATTCAGAACATAGGGATATTGATTTAACGCACCGTACCATAATATTTTCGCACCCTTTACCTGCCCTTTTTTTAGGCTTGGTTGCAGGTAATCAAAGACGTTATTACCCAAGGCTTTAATGGGTAAGTAATATTGTGCCTTGCTAGCATCATTGAGATCGGCGTAGCTATACAGGCTTAAAAAGGGGCTTTGATTTTGAGCATCTTGATTGGGGAAAAAAAGTGAAAATTCGGTAGTGCTGTTAAGATCGCGGGTATTTAATACAATATGCTCACTAAAGACTTTAAAGCCAGTTGGCATTTGTAACCATTGTAAATCAAATTGCGCAATTTCAAGCGGCATCTCTCTGCTAAATTGTTCATCAAAAGTGATATTTTGCTTTGCTAAGCTGATATTTAACTCGCCTTGTGATGGATCACCAAGGACTTCAATCTGAGCATCACTGATTCCGGGAATTGCACCTTGAGCTTGGTTGTTAAATTGACTCAGGTGGGCCGAAAATTGCAGATTATCCGCACTGTCTTTAAACAGCCCAAAATCATCGAGCTTTGCATCAGGGTCAAAAGCCCGCAGGGATTTTATTGTTTTGTCTTGTAAATCAGAGCCTAATAAATATAAAGGTATTAAATCTTTTATATTTAAGCCGTCAAGTTCAAAATAAGCACTCGCTGCTGTGCCCTGACCACTGACATTAAGGCCTTTTAATTTTTGTTGATTATACTCAAGATCAAGAGAGTAACTGTCTAATAACCACTGCTCATTACTGTTGGTAAATTGCACCAATCCACTGTTTATCTTCCATTGATGATCTTGATCCAATTGTGACCAGGACAATTGTGTGTTATTTAATTGCAGCTGCAATTTTTGCAGTGTGTTAGCCGAAAATTCAGCCCAAGCTTTAAAACCCAATACCGCATCAACGAGTTGCGCATTATTATTGACTTGATCGGTTAAATAATGACTAATATTGAAGTTATCTGCGGCAACATAAAGATGGCCGGTCAAGGGGGAATTTAGTTGATCATCCTGTTCAATCAAATCCACCACAAAATCCAGAGAATTATCGGCAAGGCCGTTGAGCATTGCAGCATAACCGGTCCCTTGGTGACGCCCGTCTTCATTTATCCAATTTAATTTTTCTATCACAACCGTTTTCTTGCGTTGTAAATGATCGGTAAAATGGAGTTGGCTATCTGTTATTGAAAACTTACTCAGTTGCACTAACAAAATTTTACGAAGCGCGGCCGTAGTCAGTACAGTGCTTTCAGATTTAACGCTATTTTTTCGGGTTGGTTTAATCGTAATATCTGCACCCTGTGCAGATATCCGGTTAAAGACTAATGTTTGTTCGCTAATACTCTGCCAAAAATTAAGGTAAATAAACAGATGATCAAGTTTAAGCCGATAGGGCAGATCGACAGAATCAACCAATTCAATTGCACTAACATTTAAAATCAGTCCTGATAAATCAATGCCGGCAGAGATATCTTCAAAGGTTAAATTAACATTATACTCTTCGCTAAGCCATTGCGTTGCATAGACTTGATAGTCGTCAATTCTGACAAATAGAATACGTAACAAGGTCAATAAAAATGCAAAAATAAACAGTTTAACTGCAATTAATGCGTATATCCGTCTCAGCCATTTAAAAGAGCAAAACTTCAATTTATGGACTCGATAGTGGATAAAATAGAAATTGAATCAGCTGCACGAATGCCTGAATTTTTAAATGTCATATATTACCCTATTACATCATCACAACATCAAACTGTTCTTGACCATAGAGAGGCTCCGCATGAATTTTAACCGGCTTTGCCATAAACAAAACTAATTCACCCAGGTTATGAGATTCATCACCCGTTAATGACTCTGCCACTGCGGGTGAAGTATAAACAACAAAACGATCCGCATCATAGGCGCGATTCACCCGTAATATTTCACGTAGCACCTCATAACAAACGGTTTCTACCGTTTTAACATAACCGCGTCCATTGCATTGCTCACAAACACCACAGAAAATATGCTCTAAGCTTTCTTGGGTGCGTTTACGTGTCATTTCAATTAAACCTAAGGGGGAAAAGTCATTGATATTGGTTTTAACACGATCTTTTGCCAAAGCTTGTTCTAAACTGCTAAATACCCGGCGTTTATGCTCAACTGACTGCATATCAATGAAATCAATAATAATAATACCGCCTAAATTACGCAAACGTAACTGTCTGGCAATCGCCAGTGTCGCTTCAATATTGGTATTAAATATCGTCTCTTCAAGGTTTCTATGACCGACAAATGCACCGGTATTAATATCAACGGTGGTCATCGCTTCCGTCTGATCAATAATCAAATACCCACCTGATTTCAGCTCGACCTTACGTTCTAATGCACGCTGCACTTCATTTTCAACATCGAATAGATCAAAAATAGGACTTTTACCCCGGTAACATTCTATTTTATCTTCCAGTTCAGGTACAAAATCATGGGTAAACTTTTTAATCAGATTAAAATTTAGTTGCGAATCAATACGTACTCTGTCTATTTCCTGACCAACAAAATCTCTTAGGATACGAAGGGCTAATCCTAAATCGCGGTACAGCAGCCTATTTTTACTCTTAGTCCGCGCACTGCGGGTTAACACTTTACGCCACACTCGAAGTAGAAACGCAGCATCGTTGATCAACTCATTTTCAGGTGCGCCGTCTGCCGCAGTGCGGATAATAAAGCCTCCGAGATCATTGATGCAGCAGCCTTGGGCGATTGTCTTTAAACGTTCACGTTCTTGTGCACTGTCAATACGCTGTGATACACCAACATGGCCGCTTCCAGGCATAAAAACTAAATAGCGTGAAGGCAAGGTTATATCGGTGGTCAGACGGGCTCCCTTAGTGCCGAGAGGATCCTTAACCACCTGCACCATAATATCCTGGCCTTGACGGACAAGTTGCGAGATATCTGCCACTTTAAATTTTTCTTTTTCATTCTTGGCAACACAATCAGTAAATGGAACAATGTCTGAAGCATGTAAAAATGCAGCCTTTTCCAGGCCAATATCAACAAAAGCGGCTTGCATACCAGCTAACACTCTGCTGACTTTGCCTTTGTAAATATTACCAACAATGCCTTTGGTCGCCTGACGCTCTATATGCAGCTCTTGTAATACACCACCTTCAACTAACGCAACCCGTGTTTCGGTGGGGGTGATATTCATTAATAATTCAACGGACATTCTGCCACTTCCTTTAAAATTTTTTATAAGCTGTATTGATTGATAATACAGGTAATATTAAACAGCTATTTATACCCAAACTGCTTGCAGCATCTCCAAGAGGCTTGGGTATAAATACTGATAATAAGCAATGACTTGCCTTTTTTCTCTATCGCTAACAGCGAAATGACAATTTAATTTACCGCTTTGACTCGCGCTGTTATGTCGTTCTGAACGCTTGCTTCAAGGAGGCTACTGCCTTGTAAATTGACCCAATAATGAAATATCACTAAGCATTTTTGAAATAAGAAAAGAATGGTTAGCAGTTGCACTGATTACAAATTATTTTTACAAGTTTGCAATTAATGGTTAATGCTTCAAAAAGAGACATACTTATTCACATGTCACCATGCTCGTTAACTATCTTTGCTCAC
>JBLIEH010000082.1:0-7652 GCA_047632875.1 Psychromonas sp.
ATTTTAGGTGTAAAATAGAGGAGGGATTATGGTTTATGTGATTGCGCAATTTATACTGCTGATTGTGATTGTTTGGCCATTGGCAAGTTTACAGATTTCAATTGTCGGTTTATTATTAATTTTGTTTTCTGCTTTAATTGCTTTGTCTGCATTAATGGTTAATCGTCCCGGTAATTTTAATGTTCGCCCGCATCCAAAAGAAACAGGAACATTGATTGTTCATGGCCCTTATAAATTTATTCGTCACCCTATGTACAGCTCTCTTTTCTTTGGCGGTTTAGGCACTCTCTTCTGTCAGTTTAGTTATTGGAAGTTAGGCGCATGGTTAATACTGATTGTGGTGCTGGCTTTAAAAGCGCGTTATGAAGAAAAAGCTTTATGCGTGCATTTTGCGGGTTACCGCGCATATCAAAAAAGTAACAAAGCTTTCATCCCATGGGTTTGGTAGCCTGAATGGGATAACAGGAATCATTGTATAAAATTATTTTTACTGACTTTGTATCATTAAGCAGAGTGAAGAGAGGCGCGTTTTGCCTTTTACCTTTTTGTTGGCCACAAATTGATAGGTTTGCAAGTCTCTGGGCGTTTTCGCCTGGGAATGTTTTGATGCATTACAGATACCAGCAGGGGAATAATGAGGGCTTTGCACTGCCATTTAATATTTATCCTTTTATAACAGCTGCTTATTATGCAGGTGAGCAGCATGATCTGCCTTTCCAAAACAAGAGATCTTAAAAGCAATTTAGGTGGATTTTTTTAGGCTAATTTTTTAACCATAATCTTACGGATAACACTTAATCTGAGGTGGCAAATCCATGCAATTATCAACCCATATTTTTTAGTCGATGATTATTAAATTTATATGTTGCAAATTTGTAAAAGAATACTGTAACTCTCTATCACCTCTCATTTTTTAGCTGTTTTTCAATGGCCTTTTAGTTTCCACCAATCTATAGTGACGAGATTTACTAGTACTTAACTGAGAAGGTGTACATGAAATCAATACTCAACCAAAAAAATGACATTTTAGGTCAAATTTTCTCCCAATTAAAAAGCTATTTTCCTGAACCAGAGCAACAAACTGTAGAGCAGTTTATTCAAACTATTTTTCGTGATGTTGCGATCGCCGATTTAACGCAAATATCATTAACTGATTTAGCCGGGCTGACAGTTTCTCTATGGCGAGAAACTGCCAAGTGGAAAGGTAACCAGGCAAAAGTACGTGTCTTTAACCCTGATGTTGAGCAAGATGAATGGAAATCCACCCATACCGTATTGACTGTGTTGTGCCGTAATACTCCCTTTGTGATTGATACGCTAAAACTGGTCATCAATGAGCAAAATATTAAATTACATGGTGTTTATTATGGAGAAATGTCCAGCACACGGGATAATAGTGGAAAATTAATCTCTTTCGATGCTGAAAAATTAAATGAAATGTTACTGTATTTTGAAATTGATCAAACCAGTTCAAAAAAAGAACGCGATCAAATTGCCGCTAAAATACAAATTGCATTAGAAAATGTGGCCTTGGTGGGTGATGATTTCGAGGTCTTAAAAAACACCCTGAAAGAAGCCATAGAAACCAGTAAAACGGATAATTTAAAAGTACATATTGAAAACTTAAAAGAACAGCAAACCTATTTATCATGGATGTTAAAGGATCATTTTACTTTTCTCGGTTGTGATCAATTCAGTGTTGAAAACGGGAAGATTAAAGTCATTGAAGGGAGTCAGTTAGGTTTATTTAAACGTCCTGATTTTATGACTAAAGCCCACGATTTCGAATCTTTTGCGACTCTCAATGAAAAGACATTTATCCATTTTAGTAAAGCATCACAACGCGCGATGGTTCACCGCAGAGCTTTTCCAGATGTTGTTTATATCAAACGTTATAATGCAGCAGGGGAGTTGATTTCTGGTTTGCGTTTTATCGGTTTATATACCTCTTCCGTTTACAGCGGTACACCCACCGATATACCTGTGATACGTGATAAATTAGCGAATATGTTAAAACAATCGGGTTATAGTCATGGGGGGCACTATTATAAGGAGCTGTCTCAAATATTATATACCTACCCGATTGAAGAGTTATTGTTATGTGATGAAGCGGGATTATTACAAAATGCCACCGAAATATTACATGCCCAGGAGCGCAAAGAGTTAAAATTGTTTTTACGCATGGATGGTAATAATCAATTTGTCGTTGCCATCTTATATGTCCCGCGTGATGTTTATAATACTAAGGTAAGGCTTGATTTTGAAGAGTTAATCTGTCGCACCCTGGAAGTCACTGATCGTGATTTTCAAACCTATTTAAGCGAATCAAATTTGGCGCGGTTACGTTTGGTATTACGCTTAAAAGCCCCTCTTGAACATCCCTTAGAAGTGCAGGCCATACAAGATCGCATGAAACAGTTGACCAAGCTCTGGAGCGAGGGGTTACAAGAATCTTTAATTGAGAATTTTGGCGAAGAACGTGGTATAAAACTGTTCAGAAAATATCAGGCATCATTTTCAACAAGTTATAAAGATAGTTTTAGTTCTCGCGTTGCAGTGTCCGATATTGAGCGCATCGAGTCCCTCTATTCAGATAAAAACCGGTCGATGGCATTACGTTTTTATCGTTCGCTGGATCCTAATGGCAGTCAGTTAAAATTAAAACTTTTCCACCAGGATGGTGCTTTATTATTATCGGATCTTATCCCTATTTTAGAAAATCTCGGTCTGAAAGTGGCGGAAGAATATCCCTATAAAGTCACCCCGCATAGAGAAAAGTCGTTCTGGTTATATGATTTTACCTTGATTTATTCACGTGTTACTGATTTTAATCCGGATGCTTACCACGATGTTTTTGTCGATACATTTTTAAATGTCTGGTATGGCAGTGCCGAAAATGACTCTTTTAATAAACTGATTTTGAGAACCGGATTAACCTGGCGTGATATTTCTATGTTGCGTGCTTATGCCAAATATTTAAAACAGATACGTTTTGGTTTTAGCCAATCTGCAATAGCAAAAACAATGTTAGACCATAGCAATTTAGTGATTGAGATAGTGCAATTATTTAAATTACGCTTTGACCCAAGCAAGGCAATTGATCTGGAAAAACAGGAAAAACTAGAAGAAAAAATTCTAACCTCATTAAATGACGTGACTAATCTCAATGAAGACCGGGTATTACGGCAGTACGTTGAGCTTATTATGGCCACTATCCGGACCAATTATTTCCAGCAAATTGACGGAACACATAAACCCTATCTCAGTTTTAAGTTTGATCATGCTAAATTAACTGATATTCCGTTACCGCGTTTAAACGTTGAAATTTTTGTTTATTCACCGCGCGTAGAAGGCGTGCATTTACGCGGCGGTAAAGTCGCCCGTGGTGGTTTACGCTGGTCTGATCGTCGTGAAGATTACCGCACTGAAGTATTAGGCTTGGTGAAAGCACAGCAGGTTAAAAATGCAGTGATTGTTCCGGTCGGTGCTAAAGGCGGTTTTGTCGCTAAAAAACTCAATCCTGCGATGGACAGAGATAGTTTTATGCAAGAAGGGATTAGCAGCTACAAGTTATTTGTCAGCGCACTGCTTGATCTTAGCGATAACCTAGATCAAGGCCGGGTCATTCCGCCAGTTGATATGGTTCGCTATGATGACGATGATCCTTATTTTGTTGTCGCAGCAGATAAAGGCACGGCCACTTTTTCTGATTTTGCCAATGAACTCGCGGTGGCAAGAAATTTCTGGCTAAATGATGCCTTCGCGTCCGGTGGCAGTAATGGTTACGATCATAAAGCAATGGGGATTACTGCGCGTGGTGCATGGATTAGTGTGCAGCGTCACTTCCGTGAGCTTGGCGTTAATGTACAACAGGATCCTATCAGTGTGATTGGGGTCGGCGATATGGGGGGGGACGTATTTGGTAACGGCATGTTAAGTTCACAATCGATACGCTTACTTGCTGCGTTTAATCACCTGCATATATTTATTGATCCGGAACCGGTAGATCTGGCGGCCGCTTTTACGGAGCGAAAACGCTTATTTGATACTCCGAAAACGAGTTGGAATGATTACAATAAAGCGTTAATCTCTGCCGGAGGTGGGGTTTTTGAACGTCGGGCTAAGTCCATAACCGTCTCGCCTGAAATGGCCAAACGTTTTGATATTCAACAACACAAAATAACACCGAATGAATTAATCTCGCTGTTATTAAAAGCGCGAGTTGATCTGATTTGGAATGGTGGTATCGGCACCTACATAAAAGCCAGCAGCCAAACTCATGCGGATGTCGGTGATAAAGCCAATGATGTGTTACGTGTTAATGCCAAACAATTGCGCTGTCGAGTGCTGGGTGAAGGTGGCAATTTAGGCGTAACCCAATCTGCACGTATTGAATATGCATTAAATGGCGGTTTATGTTTCACCGATGCGATTGATAATGCAGGGGGAGTGAACTGTTCGGATTTAGAAGTTAATATTAAAATCCTACTCGACAAACTGGTTTCGGAGGGGGATTTAACGGTTAAACAACGTAACAATTGGTTGGTCACCATGACCGATCAGGTTTCACAACTGGTGCTTAAAAATAATTATCGCCAAGCACAGAGTATTAGTCTCTCTTACATTGAAGCTTACAAGCGTATTGAAGAGTACCGTCGTCTTATTTTAAATTTAGAAGAGAAAGGCAAACTTAACCGCGCACTTGAATTTATTCCTACGGATGATCTGCTTAATGAACGTAAAAATAGCCATCTGGGTTTAACTCGTCCTTGTATTGCGGTGATGCTCGCCTATGCAAAAAATGAATTGAAAGAAGCCCTGGTCACTGAGCATGTTGCTTCTGATCCTTGTTTGATTAAAGAGGCAGAAAAAATATTTCCTCGATCCTTGGTTGATAAATATAAAAATGAGGTTCATCAGCATCCACTGATTAATGAAATTGTTGCCACGCAAATTAGTAATGATATTTTCAACTGTATGGGGACCACCTTTGTACATCGTCTAATGGCCAGCGCGGGCTGCTCATTTTTAGATATTTGTAAAGCCTGGGTCGCAGCAAGAGAAATTTTCACTATGACCCCGCTGCTGGAAGAGATTGAAGCATTGGATAATCAAGTCACTGTCGATGTCCAAAATGATTTAATGCTGCAATTAAAACGTATGGTACACCGCGGTACGCGCTGGATCATTCGCAACCATCGTACGGATCTTGATATCGCCTTGCTGATTAAACAATATCAGCACCCTCTGAGTACGTTAACGGAACAATTTGATAACATCTTAACAGGATCATCTCTGGTTCACAGACAGCAAGCAATTGCTGATTTAAGCGCAAATAATGTGCCTGAAAACCTTGCGCATTCTCTGACAAGTGTGGATAAAATTTATGCGATGTTGGGGGTTATTTCGGTTGCCGCAAAAGTACAAATAGAACCTCAACTTGCCGTACAAGTTTATTTCCACTGTGGCGAGCATTTGAAATTATTTGATGTTGCTAAGCAGCTTAGCCTCTTACCTGCAGATAATAATTGGCAATCACTTGCGCGAGAAGCGATGCGCGATGATCTTGAATGGCAACATATGCGGATCACTAAAAGTATATTAGAAATGGTCAAAGAAAGTACCGATATTGCCGATGCTTATGTTGACTGGCACTCCGCAAATCATATGCTTTTTGATCGCTGGCAACGTATGGCTGATGCATTATTGGCGGCTAGTAGCCCCGAGTTTAGTATGTGTCAGGTTGCGTTACGTGAGCTCCTAGATCTATCACGAACTTAGTCGCTAACTTTGTATCTGTCGGGCAGTAGTCCGACAGGTACAAATCAGTCAGTTGATTGGATATAGATAAGGGGAATAAGATGAAAACGGTTTATTTCGTCCAACATGGTATCGCCCATCCTGAAAATGTCGATCCCACAAGATCTTTATCAGATATTGGCATTGAAGAAGTTCGTCGAGTTGCTGCTTATTTAAAAGATCACCATATTGTTATTGCTAAAATTTACCACAGTGGCAAGTTTCGGGCTCAGCAAACAGCCAGGTTGTTTTCTGAAACCCTGGCTATTGATAATATAGCTGAGATCAAGGGGCTGAATCCAAATGATGATCCCGATCAGTTAATTAACCAACTCACTGAAGATGCTGTTATGTATGTCGGGCACTTACCTAATATTGCACATGTTGTCACGCAGCTTATCAGTGGCGATAAAAATAAAGCGGTGCTCAAATTTCAAAATGCTGCGGTTGCCTGTGTTGAAATCGATACAAGTTCTGCGAGTTTAAAATGGTTTACCACACCAAGTATGTGCTAGAGCATCATATAAATTACAATACGCTACCAGGGAGAGCAAAAATTATCCCATGCGGATATTTTTGCTTCTCGCCCTCTGGATCGCCTTAAAATAGCTCATACACGTTTTTTCAGCTGAAATAGGCGAGTCTTACTTCGTTAATACGCCATGTCTTGGCGATTTGTAGTTAGCTCAAGTGCTCTATTTTCAAACTATATGCTGCTCTGGTAGACAGCAATGGCTTATGATTGCCCCCTCTGTGAGTGAAATCTGTACTATTATTAGTGATGTTTATACCCGGTTCATTTTAATCTGCTGTTTAAAATGGCTAGGGCGTACAATTTTAGGTGAGATAAACTGATGATTGAACCCACATTACTCAAGGTTATATTGCCTGCGCACATGACAATTTTGTCTGCCCTGGATCAAAGGGATCAGCTTAAAAATCAATTAGACAGTGCTTTTATCCTGATCATTAAAAGATGCGAAGCAAGGGCAGATAAGTGCCGCTACAGATCGCTTTCTCTGCAAGCTGTATTAATCATCCTGTCCGTGTCAACGACCATTTTTATTGGCTTAAAGTTTAACGCTTTGGAACTGCTTTGGGCAAATATGATACTTATTGCCTGCGCAATTGTCACCGGTCTGTGGGTTTTTGAAACCTATAAGAGTTATCACTGTGCCTGGTTAAAATTTTTAGCATTACAAAATACCATTAAAAGGCTCAGGCTTGAGTATAAGTTGGTATTGGGCGCAGTTAATTTTTTAGCTAAGGGGTCTTTAGCAGGTGCTCATGTGCTGATAGCAGAGCAAGTGCATATTAAATATTGGAATAAACTGCAGTCCTTACTTTATAGCATCAACCCTACAGGGCTGAAAGGCTAGAAGCCGGAAGCTCAAAGCCCGACGCTCGAAGCTTCGATCTGTCTTTTTATTGAACTTTTTGGGCTATTTTTTTCAGCATGTATGCGCTACCCACAAAGCCGAAACTGGCGGTTACCATGGTTGATGCGCCAAATCCAGTCGCACAGTCCATCTTCATATTACCATCGGATTCCGATTTTTGCTGGCACACTTCACCCTGTTGATTAGGATAACTTAATTGCTCAGTGGAAAAGACACAATCCACGCTAAATTTACGTTTGGGATTTTTGCTGAAATTGAAAAATCGGCGTAATTCCGATCGCACTTTAGCGGCTAAGGGATCCTGAACGGTACGTGCTAAATCAGAGACTTGAATTTGCGTTGGATCTGACTGGCCACCCGCACCCCCGCAGGTAAGCAGCGGGTACTTATTACGTTTACAATGCGCAATTAAGGCCACTTTGGCTTTGATACTGTCGATCGCATCAAAGACAT